>NZ_JACJPP010000023.1 GCF_014696135.1 Nodosilinea sp. FACHB-141
CAGTGGGCATTGTGGGTCTCGGGTTGAACCTGCGGGCCTACGACTTTGTGTCCCAGGAGATTCGGGCGGCAGAAGACCCAGAGTTTGAGACCTTCTACACCAAGAACATCTTGTTGAACGAAGGCATTCGGGCCTGGATGGCACCGACTGACCAGCCCCATGAGAAGTTTGTATTCCCCGAAGAGGTACTCCCCCGTGGTAACGCTCTCTAGCAACTCGTATATTGCTGGGCGCGACCAAGAATCCACCGGCTTTGCCTGGTGGTCTGGTAACGCTCGTTTGATCAACCTATCCGGCAAGCTGTTGGGTGCCCACGTGGCCCACTCCGGTCTGATTGTGTTCTGGGCCGGGGCTATGACCCTGTTTGAAGTAGCCCACTTTGTTCCTGACAAGCCTCTGTATGAGCAGGGCTTTATTCTGCTACCCCACCTGGCCACTTTGGGCTGGGGTGTGGGTCCTGGTGGTGAAGTAATCAACACCTTCCCTTATTTCGTTGTCGGTGTGCTGCACCTGATTTCGTCGGCGGTGCTGGGTCTCGGTGGTATCTATCACGCCCTGCGCGGTCCCGAGGTGCTGGAAGAGTACTCTTCCTTCTTCGGCTACGACTGGAAAGACAAGAACCAGATGACCAACATCATCGGCTACCACCTCATCCTGCTGGGTTGCGGTGCGCTGCTGCTGGTTCTGAAGGCTTGTGTGTTCGGTGGTGTCTACGACACTTGGGCACCGGGCGGTGGCGATGTCCGCATCATCACCAACCCGACCCTAAACCCCGCTGTGATCTTTGGTTACCTATTGGGTTCTCCCTTTGGTGGCGACGGCTGGATTGTCGGCGTCAACAACATGGAAGACATCATCGGCGGCCACATCTGGGTTGGCTTGATCTGCATTGCTGGCGGCATTTGGCACATTCTCACCAAGCCCTTCGGCTGGGCCCGCCGTGCTCTGATCTGGTCTGGTGAAGCCTACCTGTCGTACAGCCTGGGCGCTCTGTCCCTGATGGGCTTTATCGCCTCCTGCTACGTATGGTTCAACAACACTGCTTATCCCTCTGAGTTCTACGGTCCCACCAACGCCGAGTCTTCACAGGCTCAGGCCATGACCTTCCTGGTGCGCGACATGCGCTTGGGTGCCAACATCGGCGCGGCCCAAGGCCCCACTGGTCTGGGTAAGTACCTGATGCGCTCCCCCACGGGTGAGATCATCTTCGGTGGTGAGACCATGCGCTTCTGGGACTTCCAAGGTCCTTGGTTGGAGCCCCTGCGTGGCCCCAACGGCCTCGACCTCGATAAGCTGACCAACGATATCCAAGATTGGCAGGTGCGTCGCGCCGCTGAGTACATGACTCACGCGCCCAACGCCTCCATCAACTCGGTGGGCGGTGTGATCACGGAAATTAACTCCGTGAACTTCGTTAACCCCCGGCAGTGGCTATCGACCTCTCACTTTGTACTGGGCTTCTTCTTCCTGATTGGCCACCTCTGGCATGCTGGTCGCGCTCGCGCGGCTGAGGCAGGCTTCGAGAAGGGTATCGATCGCGAAACTGAACCCGTGCTCGCTATGGGCGACCTCGACTAAGGTTGAGGCCAGCCTAAGGCTCAATAAGAAAAGCTCCTGCCCTAGGGCAGGAGCTTTTTTGTTGTGAAGTAGGTGAATGGAACACAGCGGCACCGCGCCTTAGCCAGATAGCAGGCTAAGCTCTACTGGCAAAAACCTTTTTGAGGACACTACGGCAATTAAAAAGCCGCTGATCGACATCAGCGGCCCTAAGCGTCAATAAATTTCTGGCTCTGGCAGTGGGACAATAAAATTAGAGGGGTCATTGAGATAGCGGATGGTGTCTTCTTCAAGGCGGTGGACTAGGTATGGCTCGAGGGCGTCAGAGTGACGGAGGGCGGCTAGGTAGCCTTCAAGGTAAAGACGCAGCTCGCTGGTGCGATAGCCTCGGTTCCACTGGTCGACGAAGGCATCGGTAATCCGTTGATAGTACCGAACAGCTTTGGCATCCTGAAGCATGGGAGGTAGACCTATAAACTCGGCGGTGGTTAGGGGTAGATCTCGCTCTGTAACTAAATTTTCCCCCAAAGGGTGAAAAACCTGATGAGTTTCTTAACGTACCGTTATACGTATCTTTATACACCGTTTGCCTAGGGCAAGGAGTGCGGATTATGACACTATCTAGGCGACGGTTTTGGGGGGAGCGAAATTTTGGAGTTGGCTAAGGGCTTGGGCAAAACAGAACGGTAAGCGGCTAGGGTGTGATGGGCGATCGCATCCCAGTCGTAACACTCTCTAGCATAGGCTCTAGCTCGCTGCCCCCGTAGCTGCCGTTGGGCAGAATCTTTCAGCGCCTCAACTAAGGCTTGGGCTACACCGTCTACGCTCAAGTCGCACACCCAGCCGCTGCCGCTGCTGGTAATGTCAGGCCAGATGTATACGCCTTTAGACACTACCACCGGCACCCCCGCCGCCATGGCTTCCGCTACGGCAATGCCAAAATTCTCGTAGTAGGAGGGCAGCACGAATAGATCGGCAGCTTGTAGCAGGGCGGCTTTGGTATTGCCGGTGACAAAACCCGTGAGCGCGGTGCGATCGCCCAGTGAAGTAGCCCGCAGGCGATCGCCAATAGCCTGCTCATAGGCAGGATCCTGAGGATTTCCCCCCGCCAGCACCAGATGAAACTCTACGCCCTGAGCCGTGAGCTGCTCTAGAGCCGGCAGCAGCAAATCGAGCCCCTTTTTAGGATCTAGTCTAGAGAGGTAGAGCAGGAGAGGGCGATTATGAGGGATTCCTAGCTGGGCTAAGATTTGCTGACGTTCATCCACAGGTAATGCTTTTGGCGGCTGTACTCCCAGAGGGATCACCCAATCCTGAGTGCTGGCCCCAAACCGATAGGAGACTTCTGCCTCGATCGGGCTGGTGAAATGCAGCGCCGCCGCCCCACCAATATTGGGGGCCTCAAACAGCCGTCCGTAGATCTGCTTGAGGCGCTTTTTTTTCTGCAAATCTGCCGGGTCAAGGGTGCCCAGGGGGCGCAGCACGTAGGGCAGGCCGCGATCGCGCGCCACCGTTGCCGCCGCCGTGCTTAGGGGCGAAAACAACGCGTGAATGTGGACCAGGTCAAACTCATGGGCGTGCTGGTAGAGCCAGGCCAAAAGCCCCGCCGAAAACTTGTACCGCCGCCAGGGCGAACAGGCAAAGTAACGCACCGTATAGTTCTCTTCCTGTACCGGTACGCCTAAGGGAACCGCCAGCGGTGACTGACCTGAATCGCCATTGGCGTTAGTGGTAAGAATGGTTACCTCCGCCCCTGCCGCTGCCAAGCCCTGGGCAAAGCCGCGCACCATCTGGCTCGGACCGCCGTAGATAAGGGAGATGGAGGGGACGATTTGGAGGATGCGCATGGGGAAGTAGGGGAGTGGGGGTGAGGGGGTGGATGGGTAGGCGGGGGAAAGCTGGGTGAATCAGTTTTGAGTTTTGAGTTGGGCTTGAAGCTAAATTCAACATTCAAAGCTTCTCTATCTCCCTCACCTTCCCCATCTCCTCATCTTCCTTGCCTCCCTCATCCCTCGACCCCAATCTCCCGGTAAAACTCCAACAGCTGCTTCGCCAGTGCCCGGTTCGTGTAGCGGCTCATGGCGCGGTGATGACCTGCTTCTGCTAAGGCCTGCCGCTGTTCGGGATTCTCCAGCAGGAGGCGAAGGCAATTGGCTAGTTCAGGGGCATTGCCTTCGGGAAAGACGAGGCCAGACTGGTCGATGACGTGGGGAATCTCGCCGGAGTCGGAACCAATCACGGGGACGGCGCAGGCCATGGCTTCGATCAGCACGTGGCCGAATTGTTCTTTCCAGCCTTTGGAGGTGAGGGTTTTGAAGGTATTGGTGGTTTCGGAGGGCAGCACTAGGGTGTGCATGAGGTTGATGTAATTGGGGACCTGATCGTGGGGAATGTCGGTCACCCAGCGGAGGCGATCGCCGATGCTCAACCCATCAGCCTTGGCCTGAATGGTATCCCGCAGCTCTCCCCGACCCACTAGCAGCCACACCCAGGGCTGAGGATGATCTCTTAGAGTCGCCAGGGCGTCGCAGAGAGTAAGCAATCCCTTTTCTTCGACGAAGCGACCACAGTAGCCCACTACAAAGGCATCGCTGGCGATGGCGAGGGCCTGGGACAACTCTGGTTGGGGTTGGGGACGAAACAGGGTTTCGTCGACGCCGAGCTGAGGCATCACCTGATAGGGGGCCGTGTAGCCGCGATCGCGTAAGATATCGGCCCCGTCCTGGTTGCCCACCACTAGACCGTGGGTATGCCGCAGGTTGTAGGCTTCGAGGGCCGAGATAGGGAATTTGAGCTGGTAGGGCAAGTTCCACCAGGTAAAAAGGACGTTTTTGGCCTTAAGGCCTAGCAGGCGGTTGAGGGTGATGGTTTGGGTGTAGGCCAGCGCTTTAGCACCCTGCTCAACCTGAATCACTTGGGGCCGAAACCTTCGCAGCAAGCTAACCAGATCGGGGCCAAAGGTGAGCAACCCTTGGTTGTTTTGGCTGAGATTGCTGAGGGGCTGCACCCGAAAGTTGCCCGCCTGGAGGGGTTCAGACACAATCAGCCGGTTTTGCACGCCGCCGGGCTGCCAGCGGCGAGGAACGCCCACCACTACCTCTATCTCTGGGGAAAGCTGGGCTAGGGCGCGCAGCTTTTCGCGGTTGAGGTCAACGATATAAGTGTGGCTGAGCACGAGCACACGCATGGTTGGCAACATCTGCAAAAAGGGGCACCTCTAGGTTGCCCAAAGGGTGCTTAGGGGTTGCACCGGTCAGCCATCCTGGCAGGGCGATCGCTGCCAGGGCTGCTCGCATGCCTTTAGCCATCGCTTTGGGAAACTATGCCCTCATCCCTGCGATCGCCTGCTGCCCGCTTGGCCTGGCCGTAGCGAATCGGTCCCCTAGCTGTTTTGGGATCGACCACTTGCCCTCGCTGTCGGACAACAATTTCCCCCTCGGCGGCTAGCTCAACCCCGACCTCACGGACAGCAGGCATCAACTCGCGCCAGTCTTCATGACTGAGGGCGCGGGCGACTTCAGAGGGGCAGATCGTTTTGCTGGGGCCGCGCTGGGCAAGCAAACCGAGCAAGGTGGCGCGCAGGTCAGCAGAAACGGTCATGGCCCCAAGGCGAGGAATTCGTCCATGAGGGTATTGACCTGGTGAGGGCGCTCCTGCTGCACCCAATGGCTGCAATGGGGAATGTAGCGCAGGCGCAGATGGCGCACGTAGTCTTCAGTGCCAAGGGAAAGTTCTTTGCCCAAGGCTGCATCGGCTTCGCCCCAAATCAGCAGGGTGGGTACTTCGAGAATGCCCCAGGGTTGCCACTGTGGGCCGCTAAAGCTCAAAGCCCGGTAGTAGTTGACCATGGCGGTGAGGGCACCAGGCTTGGCAGCGGCGGTCTTGTAGGCTCGTAGATCGGCGTCGCTAAAGGTACTTTTATCGACGGCCATGCCCAGCAACATTTGCTCGATCGCCCAGTAGTCGCCCGCCTGCAATAGTAGTTCGGGCAGCAGCGGTAGCTGAAAGGCCCCGATATACCAACTGCGCAACAGCTGCTGGGGATGGCGTAGCCCTTCGGCAAACTTGGCTGGGTGGGGAATATTCATCACGATCAGCGACTCGAGCAGTTCGGGGTGGGCGTAGGCAAAGGCCCAAGCGATCGCGCCTCCCCAGTCGTGCCCTACCAGTACCGCGCGGTCATAGCCCAAGGCGGCGATCGCCCCCCGTACATCCTCCACTAAGACATCCAGGCGATAGGCATTGACATCTGAGGGCTTGTCGCTGTCGTTGTAGCCCCGTAGGTCCAGGGCGACGCAGGTATATTTGGCCGCAAAATGGTCGAGCTGGTGCCGCCAGGAGTACCAAAATTCTGGAAAGCCATGCAAAAACAGCATCAGCGGCCCTTGGCCCTGGCGGACGTAGTGCAGGCGCAGGCCATTAGTTTGCAGAAACCCGTGCTGTTTGCTGACAGTTGCGGTCATGGCACCACCGGGGCCAACGTCTCCTTAACTATACTGAGAACTCCTAGGGCTGGGGGCGATCCCCCTGACTTGGACCGGGTTGTCAGTTACGTAAATATATTTAACCCATTTCTCCCAACCCCCGGATGCTGATTTTTACCACCTGTAAATGGTAGGGAGCACAGCAGAAGCTGACGTTGTGTGGGTGGCCTTCACAACACCTAACCAGATCACAGCTCAGAGTCGTTTGCTCACCCGCCAGACCTAATGGGGTTAACTGGCTTGCGAAGGCTCATTCTCTACGTGCTGCCCTTGGGGCGCTGGTTGCTGACCGTCGCGATCTGGAACGACCTGGGAAGGTTTGGCCCTCGTCACGTTCCTTGCGATTGTTCCTGATATGAACTCACTAGACGACTTGACCCTGTTGCAGTGGTTTGTTTCGGGGGATGCCTCCCTAGAAGCAAATCAGTCGCTCCGGATTCAGCCCGCCAACAACCTGCGCCAGCTCTTGGGCCGTAAAGGCTCGCTGCTGGCCACCGCCTACGATGCTGCCCTGCCGCCCCGCATTGAGGTGCGCCGCCACACCGAATACGCTGACATACTACACCAGATTTTGGTCGACCATCACTTTGTGCCCGTTGGCCAGGAGTTGGACAGCCAGGTGTTGTGCTATGCTCACTACCCAATTCCTGAGGGCTACCGCATTGTCTATGGCCAGGCTCGCCAGCTGTGGAAGCAGTGGTGGACCCACGCCAGTCGCCTCAGCGATCGCCACCTTCAGCTCGACCTGTTTGTGCTGGCGAGCAGCCAGTGGTACCCCATCCGCGACGTTGCCATCAACAGCGGCACGCTCTACATTGACACCTTGCGGGGCGAGACCGTTCACCACGGCGATGACATGATGGTGTGGCTCGAACAGGAGCGCTGTGATGAGACCGATGAAACCTGTTTTTGGGCATCGCCTTCAGGCCAGCTAGTGCCGCACCAGCTTCTAGAACAGACGCCTGCCGCCACCCTGACTAGCCCGCCCCATCAGTCTCAGCCCTCCGGCCGGCCGCTTTTGGATGGTGCAGTTTCCTCGGCTACTGTAGACTCCACCCTGGCCCCGGTTGTGTATGCCCTAGACGGCAGGGTCTACGTGCAGACCGCCCTAGGCGTTATCGTCGTCGAAGGCGAAAAACTGAGAGCCTACAAGCCTGCGCCCCCAATGGCGACCCCCAGGGATCGAGCTACGACCGTCGCCACCGTTCGACAGCGCCCCAGATAACCGGCGGCTCCAGCAATAGACTTCGCCAGCTTTGCCTAGCGTCTCGGTCAGCAACTAGACCCTAGGCAAATTATGGCGGCGATTGTGACGCCCTAGCCACCGCAAAACTGTATAAGAATTTACAAAATCTTGTTGATATCACGGGGGAAACATCCGGATTCCTAACGTCAGATTTCATAGCATGGGATTGTGTCGATCCGATGCAGGGCATTGAGCAGCCTCTATCTGGATCAGCGTTCACGGCTCTCAGCTAGACCTAATGGGCTTAATCAGTCTGCGATGGTAAAAGCTTTTCAGCGATCGCGGCTGAGATGATTTCCAGGGTTTGGCCCTCATCACGTTCCTGCAATTGTTTCACCCATGACCTCACTCGATGATTTAACTCTGTTGCAGTGGTTTGTCTCAGGGGATGCCACCCTAGAAGCGAACCAGTCGCTGCGCATTCAGCCCGCCAACAATGTGCGCCAGCTTCTGGGCCGCAAAGGATCGCTGCTAGCGATTGCCTACGATGCCACCACGCCGGCTCGCATTGAGGTGCGCCGCCACACTGACTACACGGACGTACTGCACCAGGTCTTGGTCGACCATCACTTTCTACCCGTTGGTCAGGGGCTAGATAGCCAGGTATTGTGCTACGCCCATCACCCTATCCCCCAGGGCTACCGGGTCAATTACGCCGCCGCCCGACAGCTTTGGAAGCAGTGGTGGATGCAGTCAAGCCGCCGCGGCAACCGCCCGCTGCAGCTTGACCTGCTAGTGTTGACCCAAAACCAGTGGTATCCCGTCCGCGACATTGCCATCAACAGCGGTACCCTCTACGTTGATACCCTACGCGGCGAGAACGTTTACCACGGCGATGACATGGTGGCCTGGCTCGAAAAAGAGCGCTGCGAAGAGGGCGACAAAACCTGTGTTTGGACATCGCCACCGGCTCAGGCGGCCCCGACTCCTCCTGAGCCGCCCGTTGCTGCAACTGTGCCGGCAAGGGCACCCGCTCCAGCCCCTCGCCCAGCCCCGCCGCTGAGATCACCGGTTGCCCCAGCCCCTCTAGCTAGCGTAGACCCCACTCTGGCTCCGGTGGTCTATGCCCTAGACGGTAAGGTCTACATCCAGACCGCTGTGGGAGTGGTTGTGGTGGAGGGCCAAGAGCTAAAGGCTTATAAATCCCTGCATCAGCCGGCGATCGCCCCTGATCGACTTGCGACCGTGGCAACCGTCAGGCAGCGCCTTAGGTAAACAGCCTAGGGGGCAGCAGCCACAGCAGGGTGCCCCGGCCATAGTCAATTTGAGACCAGGTGGTAATCTCAAACTCAAGGCAGACCATAGCCGCTGTGGGCATGTGCACGATACCGCCGCCCAAAAAAAACGAAGCTGCGTCAGACCAGGTCGGCTGATGGCCCACCAGCATGAGCGAGCGGTGATGGTCTGGCACCGCGTGAATCACCTGTAACACCTGGTCGACCGAGGCTTCGTAGAGGTCGTCGGTGACGCTCATGGGGCAGGGCCAGTGGCCAGCCTCCATGGCGATTTCTAGCGTGGTGCGGGCTCGCACCGCCGACGAGGTAATGGCCAGATCGGGGACTTTGCCTGCTGCCGCCAGCAGCTTGCCCATGGTTTTGGCGGCGACAATGCCGCGCTCGGCGACGGGGCGATCGCGATCGCGCCCGTTACCCACATTCCAGTCAGATTTGCCGTGGCGAAAAAGAATTAGCTGCTTGGTCATGGTAGGGGATCGATCGTGGCTCCAGGGCGATGTGCCCTTGATCACCTTAGGGGATCGCCCGGGGGGAATCAACGTTGCCCCCAGTTTTCTGCAGCTTTAGGACGGGACCCGCATCGATAGACCGATGCGCTTGAGCTTAACATCCACCTCCATCACCCGCACCGTCACCACCTGGCCCACTTTGACAATCTCGTTGGGGTCGCTGACAAAGCGATCGGCCATCTGCGAAATATGTACTAGCCCGTCCTGGTGCACCCCCACGTCCACAAACGCGCCGAAGTTAGTGACATTAGTGACCACTCCCTCTAGGGTGAGACCAGGCTTCAGGTCGGTAATTTCGTTAATACCCTCCTGAAAGCGGGCGTAGGCAAACTGCTCGCGGGGGTCGCGGCCGGGTTTTTCTAGCTCCTGCAAAATGTCTCGCAGGGTGAGTTCCCCGGCCTCGGCGGTGGTGTATTTTTTGATGTCGAGGCGCTTCAGCCGATCGGCGGCTTTGGGAATCTGCTCTAGGGGAAGGGAGAGATCAGCGGCGATCGCATCCACAATCCCGTAGCTTTCGGGGTGCACCGCTGTATTGTCGAGGGGGTTTTTACCGTTGCGAATACGCAGAAACCCCGCTGCTTGCTCAAAAGCCTTGGGTCCCAGTTTTTTGACCTTTAGCAGCTCCCGGCGCGACTGAAACGCTCCATTGGCATCGCGGAATTCGACAATATTGTTAGCCACCGCTGGGGTTAGCCCCGACACGTAGGTCAGCAGCTCGCGGGAGGCCATGTTCAGATCCACTCCCACGTAGTTGACGCAGCTCTCAATGGTGTCGTCGAGCTTTTGCTTGAGCCGCTTTTGATCGACATCGTGCTGGTACTGGCCTACGCCGATCGATTTGGGGTCGATCTTGACCAGCTCCGCTAGGGGGTCTTGCAGCCGCCGAGCAATGCTGATCGCCCCCCGCACCGTCACATCCAGGTCGGGGAATTCTGCCGCCGCCACCTCGCTGGCCGAGTAGATTGAGGCCCCCGACTCATTCACCAGCACTTTCACCGGAGGATTCGACAAAGTCTTCAGAACTTCCCCCACAAAGGCGTCGGTTTCGCGGCTGGCGGTGCCGTTGCCGATCGCAATCAGCTCAATCCCGTGTTTGCGAATCATCCCCGCTAGGGTTTGGGCCGCCTGCTGCCGCTGGTTGTGGGATTGGTGGGGAAACACCGCCTGATACTCCAGAAACTTGCCAGTGCCATCCACTGCCGCCACCTTGCAGCCGGTGCGAAAGCCGGGGTCGACCCCCAGGGTGGGCTTCATGCCCGCTGGGGGCGACAGCAGCAGGTTCTTCAGGTTGGCCTCAAAG
Source organism: Nodosilinea sp. FACHB-141 (assembly GCF_014696135.1). Taxonomy (NCBI): domain Bacteria; kingdom Bacillati; phylum Cyanobacteriota; class Cyanophyceae; order Nodosilineales; family Nodosilineaceae; genus Nodosilinea; species Nodosilinea sp. FACHB-141. The sequence goes on from NZ_JACJPP010000023.1 coordinate 10,332, forward strand.
TTTTGAATCGACACCTCATCGGCCCAGGCTTTCTTCTCGGCCATCACCTCGCTGGTCAGCGACGGCTTCATCAACCGGCCATAGGCATCTTGAATTACCCCCCGGTAGAACTGGCGAACCTCAGGTACGGGAGTTTTCACCACCCGCTTTTCAAGGGTTTGCAGCACGGGGTCGGGCTCTACCTCCAGCCCCACCTTGAGAATGCCTTCGCGATCGCCTCGCAGCAGCGCCAGCAAATTGTGGGAGGCGATCGAGCGCACCGGGACCTGGTAAGCCCGATACATCTCGTACTTGGTGCTGCCCTCGGGGTGGCCTTTTTTAATGCTGGCGATGAACTGGCCGTGGGTCAGGAGGCGATCGCGCACATACCGCCGCAGCTCCGCCCGCTCTGCCACCTGCTCCGCCAAAATATCTGCCGCCCCCTGCAGGGCTTCGTCCGTAGACTGAACCCCTTTGTCCGGGTTCACAAACGCTTGCGCTTCCTGAAGCAGAACCGCCCGTTTGCCCATTTTATTTAGCTCCTCAATTTTCTGAGCCAGCGGCTCTAGCCCTTTCTCTTTGGCCATGGTGGCGCGGGTGCGGCGCTTGGGCCGGTAAGGCAGATAAAGATCCTCTAGTTCCGTCTTTTGCTGGCAGGCGAGAATGGCGGTCTTGAGCGCCTCCGTGAGTTTACCCTGGGATTGAATCTCGCCCAGCACCGTCTGTCGCCGATCCTCAAGCTCGGTCAGGTACTGGTGGCGCTCGGCAATCTGCCGCAGCTGCACCTCATCTAGATCCCCCGTGCGCTCCTTGCGGTAGCGGGCCACAAAGGGCACCGTCGCCCCTTCGGCAAACAGCGCCAGGGTAGCCTCTACCTGGGCTGGACGGATCTCAAGTTCGGCAGCAATGGTGGTCGCGAGCGGAGTCATGGGGCAGCTACTGAGGCAATAACAGTCCTCCATTGTAGATGTGGCCTGAACAGCTCAGAGAAAGTAGCTAGCATCCGTTGCGATAGCTAGCTCAACCCTTTGAATAGTGATTAGTAACTGACGACCGCCCCCAGGGATTTCAGCATTCGTTCTTCGGTGTCGGATAGGCCAGTGGCCCCACGGATATTGACGCCTTCATAGGGGCGATCGGGGCGTAGGGTTTGCTGACACAGGCCCGTCGCCAGATCCCACACGCGGATTTCGTCGTCTTGGCTGGCGGTGATCAGGTGGGTGCCGCTAGAACAACCCGAGACTTGCCAGATATCTTGGCTGTGGCCCTTGAGGGTATGACGGCATTGGTTGGTTTTAACATCCCACACCTTGACCTGGGCGTTTTGGCTAGTCAGCGCCAAAATGTCTCCCGCCGGATCTAGGGTAACCCCTTGTAGCCATTGCTCTGCGGGGTGTTGCCACTGGCCGAGACAGCCATTGTCCTGCTCCAGATTCCACCAGCGCACGGTGCCGTCATGGCTGGCGCTGGCCAGTCTCTCGCCCTGGGCCACGAGACTGTGTACCTGACTTTGGTGGCCCGATAGAGTGCGGCGATCGGAGCCCATGGTGCCCTGCTGCCACGACCAAAGGCCAATGGTGCCATCCCTAGCACCTACTACAATCCAGTCGCCGTTGGGGCTAAACAGTAGGGCTGACGGGCTGTCCGGGGCGTCTTCTAGCTCTCCTACGGCGCTGCCAGTAGTGCAATTCCACACCAAGATGCCGCTGTCGGGGCCTGCGGTAGCCAACCACTGACCATCTGGGCTAAAGCGCAGCAGGGTGGCCGGGGTTGGCTTGGCGACCACCCACTGGCTCTGGCCGGTCGCGATCGACCAGAGTCGCAGGGTCTGGTCGTCGGCGCTGCTAGCCAACCACTGACCATCGGCGCTAAGGGCGACGGTGCGCACCGAGCCGCTGTGGCCCGCTAGGGCACGAGGGCCGATGGCGTAGGGGCTATGGGCGTTGACCTGCCACAGCCGCAGGTGGGTATCTTCGTGGCCAGTGAGAATAGTGCCGCTGTCAGCGCTAGCGCTAAAGGCCAGGCAGCGCACCGGATGCGCCTGGCTGAGAAAGCTGCGCCAGCACTGGCCCCGTTTAACGCTCCAGAGCTTGATGGTGTAGTTGCTGCCGGTGACGAAATAGCGGCTATCGGCGCTAAAGGCTAGGGTCCATACCGGCGCTCCCAGCGATGGCAGTGCATAGCAGAGGCGACGGTTGGGAATATCCCACACCGTGACGGTGAAGTCTTGGCTGCTAGACACCAGATAGCGCCCGTCAGGGCTGAGGGCGAGGGCGGGCAAAGCCTGTACGTCGATGGGCAAAATCCAGCAGGGCAGTCCGGTGGCCAAATTCCAAATGGTCAGGCAGTGGTCGTCACAGCCCGCTGCAAAAGGAATCGGCTGGCAGTCGGGGTCGTTGGGGTCGGGCAAAAACCCCACAGTGCGAATCGCCGCCGTCGATCGCGCCTGGAGATCTTTCAGCAGGGTGCGATCGCCCACATTCCACAGGCAGGCGCGCTGGTCATCGCCGCCGCTCACCAGGTGGTCGCCCAAAGCACTGTAGACCAAGCTGTGAATTGCCCCAGTGTGGTCATCTAGACAGCCCTGGCGAAAGCCCGAAGCGACTTCCCACAGGCACAGCCGACCGCTGTCATCGCCGGAGGCCAACTGGCTGCCGTCGGGGCTAAAGGCCAGGGCTCGCACTGGGGCCTGGTGATCGTCCAGAATGTCGGCTTGGTAGGTGGATCCCACTGACCACAGCCAGATTTGCCCGCTTTCGGTGCCCATGGCCAGCAGATCGCCCTGGGGGCTAAAGGCCAGCGATCGAATGCTCTGGCCCTCGTCAAACATCCAGACCAGCTTGCCCCGCTTTAAATCCCACAGCAGCAGTCGGCCCTCGTGATCGCCCGTGGCTAAGTGCCATCCCTCTTCTAAAGACGATCCGCGCTGGCCTTGCTTATCTTTAGGACCAACGGGGCTAAAGGCGGCCACCGGATCGCGCCCCAGGGCGGTGGCGAAGGTGGTGTCGCTGAACTGGGCCTGGCTAAAGCTGGCGCCCTGCAGGCTCACCCGCCGCAGATCGCCCTGCCAAATAGCCAGATGAGAAAAATCGGCACCGCTAATGCCTAGGCCTAGATGCTGGCAGAGATGAATGACGTTGCCGGCTCCGTAGCCCGGCTGGCCCACGAGAGGCTGTAGGGCCTTGAGCAGGCGATCGCCCTTAGCGGCCAAGGCTCCATCGGTGGCGTACTGTTGCCGGAGCTCTTCTGCTAAAGGGCTGAGCATGGCTGCTCGCTGACGCTCCTGCACGACCTCCCGGGCGGTCATGGTGACGAGGGCCAACCGCTGAAGCCAGTCAAAGGTTTCGGCCTCTAGCTCCGCGGTCAGCACGCCCTGCAGCCGCTCCAGGACCAGGGCCTGCACCGAGGGGCCTAGGCTCAACACTAACCCACGTCTCTCGGTGGCCTGAGCCTGAACCCAACCACGCCCCAGGGCCGACTGCACCACCATATCGGTCAGGGGTGGCTGCATGGCCCCATTGAGGTCGTCGAGGGTGACTGGCTCCTGGGCCAGGGCTAGCCAGTACAGCAGGGCCCATTCTTCAGCCGGCAGGCGCTCTAGGGCCTGGGTAAAGGTACGGTGTACAACGACAGGCACGACCGTCTTAGCCGCCTGGAGCAACATCCGGGGCTGACCCTGGTAGACCTCTCGCAGCGTCGCCCCTAGCCCCCGCAGCACCAGGGGGTGGCTGCCGTAGCGATCGATTAGCGCTCCCCAGTCGTCAGCGCTCAGGGCGGTCGGGGCCTGAAGCAGAGACCGAGCCGCATCGGTGACCAGATCGCCGAGGACATAATCTCGCACCCGTGGCCCCTGCACCTGGGAAAAATCGGCGGGCTTTTCGCGGCTGACCCAGACTAGACAGCTCTGGTGATGGTGCTCGGCTCCCTGGTGAAAAAAGTGCTGGAGGGCGTCGGTATTAGCTCGGTAGCTGCCTGCTGGTTGCTGAGTCTCAAAGAGCTGCTCTAGACCATCGATAATTAGCAGGACGCGGCGCTGGCCCAGCTGATCGAGCACCCAGTCTACTTGGGCTTGGGAGGCGATCGCCGCCTGCGGGTCAAGCCAGTGGACGATCGCCCCCAGCACGTCCTGCTCGGTGGCCTCGGCGGTTAGAGCTAGGTAGCCGCACTGGTCGACTTGAGGGGCAACGGTGGCGGCGATCGCTGCTGCCACCGTCGTCTTGCCCACGCCTGGCAGCCCCCATAGGACTACCGTGCGGCAGCGCTCCGCCAAAATCCACTCGGTCAGGGTAGCCAGTTCTGCCTGGCGGCCCGCACAGTCGTCTAGATCGAGGCGTGGGGATTCACGCACCACTAGGGCGGGAGTGGGCAGGGGCGATCGCGGCTCCACCACAATATGCGGCGGCGGGGCCGGTTCAGTCGCCACTACCCCCTGCATCATCCAGGTGTGCAGCACGTTCTGAATATTGCGCTTCGTAACCCGAACGCCTTGGAGATCAGCATCTACCAGCTCGGTCAGCAGCTGCCAGAGCTTGGGGCCGACGTCTTTTTTGAGATAGTCTTCGGTGTAGCCAGCAGTGGGGGTTGCCATCGCTGCATAGGTCTTGTTCTCCCAAGATCCCTGTAGCACCAGACGCTCGACATCCTTTAGCGGTCGCCCCTTGCGCTCCACAGCAACTTGGTTGATGTGTACAGCAATTTTCTCAAAATCCATTGGCTAAACCGCCGCGATGCCCCAAATCTGGCCTCAGTCTAACCTGAATTTTTCAGAACTCCTCAGCTGCCGTGCCTAGGAAATTTGGCAAAAAAAATTCCCCAACCCAAGGGCAGGGGAATGATCAGGGTGCATCTACCAGTTCATATTTCTGCGCCAGCTGAGTGAATCAGGATGGTTTGGAAGGGATTTTGTTAGAGTGCCTGGGAAGGTAGGAGTGGATGGGTAGATGTGTGGATGAGTAGATGGGAGGGTGTCTGTATATCTCAGTCCATCGGTGGGGCATCGCCATATTGCTTCAGCTTTCTAGAGGGCAACAGAAAGGAAGGGCACATCGTTAGGCTGTTGGGAACTGTTTAGAGACATTTTTTAGGAGCAAATTTTGTCGGATTCGCTGAACTTGAAGGCCTACGACCTTTGGAAAACCTATGGCGACGAGCCGGTGGTGCAGGGCATTAGCTTTACCCTGGCACCGGGTGAGATTGTCGGTCTGCTAGGGCCCAATGGGGCGGGCAAAACCACGACGGTGGGCATGCTGTTTGGCACCGTTGTCCCCACTAAGGGGTTTGTGCAGTTTGGCCCCTGGCAACTGCCGGGGCAAGGACAGCTGGCCCGCGCCCAGATGGGCATTGTCACCCAAGAAGACAACCTCGACCCCGACTTTACGGTGTTTAAAAACCTTACCCACTTTGCCCACCACTACCGCATTACTGACGCGGCGGCGCGGCAGCGGGCGGGGGAACTGCTGGCCCTGGTCAATCTGGAGCACCGAGCCGAGGCCCAGGTGGATGAGCTGTCGGGCGGCATGAAGCGCAAGCTGGTGCTGGCTCGCGCCTTACTCAATCGGCCCAAAATTGTGTTTCTAGATGAGCCCACCACCGGCCTCGACCCTGACGCTCGCCAGGATTTTTGGCGGCTGGTGCAGCACCTCAAGGCCAGCGGCTGCGGCATTTTGCTGACCACCCACTATATGGATGAGGCCCAAAGGCTGTGCGATCGCCTCCTTCTCCTACAGCAGGGCAAAGTCATTGATGAGGGCACCCCTACCGATCTAGTCGCGCGGGTGATTGGCCGCGAGGTGGCTGAAATCGGAGGGGTTGAAGCCCAAATTCTTCAGGATCTAGCGGCCCGCCATGGGGCTTGGTATCGGGCTTTTGGCAATGGTCACCTGGTGGCGCTGCCCGATCGCGAGCCTGAGGTGGTTTGGGATGCGATCGCCGCCCACCATCCCAGCCGCCTCCTGCGGCGGCCCGCCAACTTAGAAGACGTGTTTTTGCGACTCACTGGGAGCGTGCTGGAATGAAGCTAATTACCGCTACCCCCTGGGGGGTGTATTCGGTCTGGTGGCGCCACTTTCAGGTGTATCGCAGCACCTGGTTGGTGAACTGCCTGCCGCCTGTCTCTGAGCCAATTGTGTATCTGCTGGCCTTTGGCTACGGTCTTTCTCCGCTGATTGGTGAGGTGGACTATTTGGGGCAGATGATTCCCTACGCGCGGTTTTTGGCGCCGGGGATGATTGCGATCGGAGTGCTGTTTCAGTCGTTTTTTGAGGGAGCCTACAGCAGCTTCATTCGGCTCAATTTTCAAAAGACCTGGCAGGCGCTGCTAACAGCCCCATTGAGCTATACCGACGTGTTTTTGGGCGACTGGTTTTGGGCGGCGACTAAGGGGTCGATCGCCGGCACTATCACCGGGCTAGTCGCGGTGTTGGCCAATCTCTACGACCTCTCTAGCCTGGTGCTGTCGCTGCCGCTGATTGTGCTGGGCAGCCTGCTGTTTGGGGCCTTTGGTCTGCTGGTGGCCGGGTCCGTGAACAAGGTTGACCAGGTGAATGTGCCGATTTTTCTGGTAATCATCCCCATGTTTACCCTCTGCGGCACCTACTTTCCGCGCGATACGCTGCCGCCGCTGCTGGCCAAGTTTGCCGCGTTTTTGCCCCTGGCCTCCCTGGTTGATCTGCTGCGCTGGCCCCTGGGTCTGCCCCCCTGGTGGCCCCTGCTGCTAGTCTGGCTAATCGGCTGGCTGGTGCTGACGGCAAGGCTTGCCGCCCTGCGGATTTATCCGAGATTGTTTAGCTAGTAAGTTCATTTAGCTAGTCAAGCTGCAGGAGTGCCCTTGTTTTGCTCTCTTTGAGCGAGGATTGAGGCTGAAGCACGATATTGAGCGAAAAGTGACAGATTTGCTAGTTTCTACCGTGGTATGGTGCAGCCTTCCATAACCTTTGGAGTAGGAGTCGGCGGCCATGGGATCTGTTCAATCTACAGCGCTGACAGCCTTAGGGCTGGTCGCTTTTGCGGGAGTTGGCATCGTTGCCCAAGATGCCGAAGCGGCGGAGATACCGGAGGCGGCGATTGATACCGCTTCAGGGCTCAGCAACTCCACCGTGGTCGACCTAAACGATCTGACGACCAACCCCAGCAACTACGACTTCTTTACCTTTAGGCCAAATCTAGAAAAGCTGATTCTCTCCGGTGCTGCCGACACCGAGCACATCAGCATCTTGTGGTACACCATCCCCGACGGCAGTGTGGGGCTGCACTACCATTCCATGACTGAGTCGGTCTATGCGATCGCGGGTACCCAGACCGATGCCAAGGGGGTGTATCCCACCGGCTCGCTCTACTTCAACCCGCCGGGTAGCGGCCACGAAGTCTCAGACAGCACCGGCTTCTTTTTGCTGGCCTACGCTTCGCCACCGGATTTTGCCAGTACCGACCTGATCGAGGCCTACACCCCCGTCAATATCAACACCGCTGAACCCGATTTTGAGACAATTTATCCGTTTGAGGAAGCTCAAGATGGCGTTTCCACTTACGAAATTCCTCTTGATCCCGAGGGCGGTATGAGTTCTCAATTCATCAAAAGCACGTCCTCGGAGAGCTATGCCTACACCGGCAATTATCTGCTCGTGCTGAAAGGCAGTTGCAGTATCGACGGCACGACCTTCGCCGAAGACATGCTGGTGGTGGCCACAACCGTTGAGGCCCAGCTTTACAATGTCAGCGCCGCTGAGGGTAGTAGTTGTTTAGCCCTGGGTCTGTCGTTCTAGGCGGGCTTGCCGGGTGAGGGGGCGATCGCTCCCATCAGTCCCCAATCAGAGCTGCGCGAAGACCATCAAGCCTCCAACAGTTGCTCAGCAGGCTCCGTCGCCAATTGCTTCACCTCGCTCTTCCAGCGGTTGGCAATGGGCATGCGCCAGCCCAGGCCAAAGGCGCGATCGGTCACCTTGAGAACGGGCGGGGTCTGTCGCCGCTTAAATTCGGCCCGCGACACCAGCCGCAAGACCTTGTCTACCACCGCTGCATCGTGGCCAGCGGCAACCATCTCAGCTACCGACTCGTGGCGCTGCACCAGGCGATCGAGAATATCATCCAGCACATCGTAGGGCGGCAACGAATCTTGATCGACCTGACCGGGCTTGAGTTCGGCACTGGGCGGTTTTTCGAGAATGTTTTGCGGAATCAGGGCGTCGGTGAGGTGGCCAACCTGCGCCGACAGTTCACCTAGAGTCACTGGAGCTACAGGACCAGTGCCGCTGCTCACCTGCCGATTGAGCCATTCACAAAGGGCGTAAACTCGCGTTTTGGGCACATCGGCAATCACTGCCAGACCACCGTTCATATCGCCGTAGAGGGTGCAGTAGCCCACCGCCATTTCTGACTTGTTGCCGGTTGACAGCAGCAGGTGACCAAACTTATTCGAAACCGCCATCAGCAGGTTGCCGCGAATGCGCGACTGGATGTTTTCTTCGGCAATGCCAGAACTGGTGCCGGCAAAGAGGGGGTCGAGCACCTGATCGTAGTCGGCCATCAGCGGGCCGATCGCCAGGGTTTGGTGGGCAATACCCAGGGTTTGAGCCAGGGCCAGCGCGTCGGTCACCGAGTGGTCTGAGCTGTAGGGGGAGGGCATGAGAATGCCGAGCACGTTGGCCGGGCCGAGGGCTGCCGCTGCGATCGCCGCCACCAGGGCCGAGTCAATGCCACCACTGAGCCCAATCACTGCCTTGGAAAAGCCGCACTTGTGGGTGTAGTCGCGCACCCCCAGCACCAGGGCCGACCAGATCGCCTCGTTTTCGTCGGCGGGCAGGGGAGCAATGTCTCCAGGACAGAGGTCGCGCTGGATGGGGTCGTACTCCACCACCGCCAGCCCCGCTTGGTAGGAGGGCAGGCGGGCCACCAGATCGCCCTGGCGGTTGAAGGCCATGCTGGTGCCGTCGAAGATTAAGTCGTCGTTGGCCCCCACCTGGTTGGCGTAGAGAATGGGGCAGCGAAACCGAGTGGCGCTGTGGGCCAGCATGGAAGCCCGCAGCTGCGCTTTGTTGAGCGAGTAGGGCGAGGCGGAGAGATTAATCACCACATCGACGTGGTCATCGGCTAGATCCGCGATCGGGTTGCGGGGGTAGCTGCGCCCGCCCCAAAACTCCTCATCGTTCCACAGGTCTTCGCAGATGGTGACGCCAACGCGCAGGCCCCAGTCGCCCAGGGGAATGGTGAAACTGCTTGGCCCCTGGCCGGGGGCAAAGTAGCGGTGTTCGTCAAAGACGTCGTAGGTGGGCAGTAGCTGCTTGTGAAAGACCTGCTGCACCTTGCCGCCCTGGAGCAGAGCGGTGCTGTTGAATAGGGGCTTTTCGCCGTGGTAGCGGGCCTTGGGGTTAGCGGCGGCATAGCCCACCAGCACGGCGAGGTGAGGGGGTAGCTCGGCGGCCAGGGCGTCGAGCTGGTCGGCCATGGCTTGAATAAAGCTGGGCTGAAGCAGCAGGTCACGGGGCGGGTAGCCGCACAGCATCAGCTCGGTGGTAACGAGCACTTGGGCCTCCAGGCGATCGGCCTGGCGAGCGGCATCGAGCACCTGCTGAGCGTTGTGGGCCAGGTCGCCAATGGTGGGGTTGAGCTGGGCGATCGCAAATTTCATAGGAGTTAATAGATAAAAAAGATTTCGACCAAAACGCTGGTTGTAATCGTCTTGAGGCTGCCGGCAATTTAGGCTTCAGCTACCGGCAATTGGCGGGGGAATAATCAGGTTTCCTAGGAAATGGACTTTTTGGGGCGACTGCGCTGGGCTGACAGGGTGTTTCGCTCCCAAAAGATGCCATCGGCGTATCCCTGAATGGAGGGGTCGGTTTCGGCTAGGGACAAACGCTTTTCGGCTAAGCAGCAGTAGTCGGAGTCCTGCTCAATGCCTACATACTGCCGCCTCAGCTTTTTGGCGACCACAGCGGTCGTGCCGCTGCCGAGAAAAGGATCGAGCACCACATCACCAGGGTTAGAACTGGCTAACAGCAGTTTAGCCACTAATTTCTCGGGTTTTTGAGTAGGGTGATCGGTGTTTTCAGCCATTGACCAAAAGGGCACGGTAATGTCGGTCCATAGGTTAGACGGATGGGTGAGACGGTAGTTTTTTGAACCTGTGTTGTCCCAGTCTTTGGGTTGTCCGGCCAGGTCTCTGTAGGGGGCAATTACCTGGCGTTTGAGCTTTACGGCATCTACATTAAAAGTGTAGGTTTCGGAGACGGTGCAGAACCAAATATCTTCGCTAGCGTTCTTCCAATTAGCTTGGGCACCGCGTCCTTTCTCACGCTCCCAAGTGATTCTATTCCTGACGGTAAAGTATTTTTCCAGCACTGGATACATGACGGTTGAGGTGGCCCAGTCGGCGCAAAAATAGGCGGAAGCGTTGGGCTTGAGCACAGGTCTTAGCTGGGAGATCCAGCTGTCGAGCCAGGCGGTGTAGGTGGGGCGATCGCACTGCCTAAACTTGCTGCCATTGAAGTCTTTGGTGAGGTTGTAGGGCGGGTCAACAATCAACAGATCCACAAAGCTGGGGGGCAGTAGAGGCAGCGCCTCGAATATATCCTGGCAGATCACCCTATCCACGAGCTGTTCCGGGACTGCGCTCTCGGCCAGCCGCACCAGCCGCTGACTAAAGATCTGCCGGTCTTGCTCGGTGAGTTGAAGGGTTCTATTTCTACTTGCCCTAGTCTTCGTCATCACTTCGTTTTCTCCACAGATTTGCGGGGATAGCTAAGCGCGTCTAGGTCAAGCCTGAGACTATCGATCGCCCTAACATCTGAGCTTATAGTTCGAGTGTTTAACTCTCGCATGCGCTTCTCAACGGAGTGAACCAAACGATTAAACTCAATTGCTTGAATGGTGCCAGGTTGGTCAAGGTCACCCACAAAGCGCTCGGTGGCCAAAACCGTGCAAATCTCCTCTTCTAAATTTATATAGCCGATATACTGGGTCAGATTGGTTTGGTATATTTCCTCGGCGGAGAGCACAGTTGGTAAGTTTAGGAATAACACATAGGTGCTGCCAAAAAGAATTAGAGGAAACACCAAGCCGGGGTTGTTTTTAATCTTTCCTTCCCAGATATCGCCACTAATAAAAATCAGCACAATACTGCCAAATAGCAGCGCCAGAGCAGCGCCAACAGAACCCGCCTGGTGAGTTGCGTAGAAGGTTCTAGTAATGTCGTAGTGCACGTGGATTCGCTTTTGGATGGCCTGATCCTGTTCCCATAGTTGGTTAACTTCGCCAATAGAAATTTTTGGTATGCCCAAATCTCGCAGGATTTTATCCAGTTCCTTGAGCGCTATGTTCTCCTTGTCTAATTGCTTTTGAAACTGAGATATATCAGCGGCTTCCTGGTCCTGAGGTTCAGTTTGCAGAGTGTTGCGCTTGGTTACTAGCTCCAGCCTTCGGGTATTGATCTCCTGCCTCTGGGCAATGGCGTCACGGCGAACGCTTTCTATGCTGCCCTCGGCCTCAGACATACTGGGAATCATTCCTTGAAAATGTCGTTGTACACAGCTTTGTTGCGATTTTTCGCCAATCTCCTTCCCTCGATTGAGCCAGTTGCTGGCCTTTAGGTAGGAGAGCGAAAACGTGATTCCTGCGATCGCTAGGGTGGCAAACCAAGCGCCGAGAAAAATTTTGCCCGAAAGGTTTTTAGACGCCTCGGAAACAATCGCCGCCAACATAGGTTTTTCGGCTGAATTAGCTGTGGTGGTGGTTTGGTCAGTGCTGACAGGCGAGGCTGGCTCTGCCCCTGGTGTGCCTAAATCGGCAGCTTGGGTATTGACGGGCAGGGGGGCTTGCGGTGGCTCGGTGGTATCGCTGACAGGTGAGGCTGGCTCTGTCCCTGGTGCACCTGAATCGGTAGGTTGCGGATTAGCGGGTAAGGGGTCTTGCGGTGGCTCGGTCATGGCGACTCCTAGAAGGATGAATTAAGCTGCTGCCTGCTCTGGGCTGACCCAACCAGGGGGCGCTGCCGCCAGGGCAAACCTGAGTAGATTGGCTTGGGCCTAAGCTGGGGATCCGGTGCTACTAACTGAACACCATGAGTTTTTCCTTCAGGCTCCCCGACTATGCCCAGCGCCATGGCCTACTATGCCCGCGCGCTTAAATAAACACCATCGCCTTTTCCTTCAGGGGCTCAAATGCAGCGGCGTCAAACCGATACAGGCTGGCGGGTCGGCCCGCACCCCGAGAGGTTTTTTGGCCGGTGTCCTGCAAAAACCCCAGCTTGAGCAGCCGAGCCCGAAAGTTGGAATAATCCGAAAACCCTTCTCCCAAAACGGTGACGTAGAGCTGGTAGAGATCACCCAGGGTAAAGACCTCGGGCAGCACGTCGAAGGCGATCGGGCTATATTCCAGCTTGTTGCGCAGCCGACGGTAGCCGTAGGTGAGAATTTCGTTGTGGTCGAAGGCGAGTTGGGGCACCTGGGCCAGGGGATACCAGGCGATGCCGCTGACGCCGTCGGCGATTAGTTCGGCATCCTCAAAGCGCACCAGGGCAAAGTGGCTGACCGACAGGTAACGCACGTTAAAGGCCTGAGGCGACTCACGGGGATCGCGATCGGGTCCGCCAAAGGTGTAGAGCTGCTCCAGATACAGGGTGTTGACGCGAATTTTTTCGGCCAGCACCCGGTAAGCAGCGGCTTCTAAGGATTCTCCTTGGCGCACCAGGGTGCCGGGCAGGCTCCAGTAGCCCGCGAAGGGCTCGTCGTGGCGCATCACCACCAGCACCATCAGCCGATTTTGCTGGGTATCCACAGAAAAAATCACATTGTCGACTCCCACTTTGAAGTCGGCTAGGGGCACCGGGCTTAGGGGGTGGTCAGAGGTGCGGTGGAGTTTTGCGGACATGGGTAGAGGTGGTGTTGGGCTATGTAGGACTGCACCGCCGGGGGAATTTCGGGGGCGGTGGCGGCGGGAATGCCGTCGCACTGGCGGTAGCGGGACGACGACACATCGATCGCAGGCATCTCGGCCACGGTGACGGTCGTATGTTGGCGCAGATTGGCTAGGCCGGCCTCCGTGAGGTCGTAGCCGGGGCGCGGAATTACCAGAATGCTCGCCGCCGCGAAGATTTCCTGAGCTCGGTGCCAGGTGGGTAGCTGCTCCACCAGGTCGGCCCCCACCACCAGCGAGAACTCGGCTTGGGGCCAGACCTGTCTCGATCGCTCCAGAGTGATCATCGTGCGCATGTGGCTGAGTTCAGGGTGTACCTGCACCCGCTGGGGCGGCACCGCTAGATCGTCGATCAGCAGCTCCAGCATGCGAAAGCGATCGCCCAGGGGAGTCTGGTGCTCTTTAAACGGATTGTTGGCCGTCCACACCGCCACGTGGTCAAACTGGGTGGCCAGCCAAGCGAGGATGGCGGCGTGACCCTGGTGGGGCGGATCGGCACTGGTGCCAAACAGGGCGATGCGAAGCGCTGAAGAATTGGTTGCGGTCATGAGAGCCATCCTCAGGGCTGAGAGGGGGGATGCTGGCGGGTGCGGGCCGCCAAATCCCCCAGGGCATCGGACAATGCTACGCCATAGTCAGCCGGTTGCTCGAGCTGGCGCACGGCGGCGGGCAGGCTGGCCATCGAGGCGGCGGTGCGGGCGGCGATCGCATCCAGCGATTCTAGCTCCTGCACGACCTGGCCCTGCTTCACCACTAGCTCAAGCAGCGGCTTTTCGTCGGGGGCGGCAGTTTCTTCGAGCAGACCGAGGCGATCGCCCACCGCCTGCCCACCCTCATAGCGTCGAAAGATTTGCTTGCATCCGGGGAGCGTGGTTTTGCCGCTGGCCTCTTTCATCACAGGTGTACCGTCGATATCGACTAGTTTATACACCCCATTCACCGGGTCGCCCGTCACCAGCTTAGTGCCTAGGCCGTAGCCGTCGAGCACCGCTCCAGCCTGCTTGAGGCGAGCGATTTCGTACTCATCCAGGTCGCCGCTGGCCAAAATTTTGGCGTTGGGGAGATGCGATCGCACCGCTTTTGATAGTTCCACCAAGTCGCCAGAGTCGAGCCGCACGCTGGCGACCTGGGTTTCTCCCCGCTGCACCTGGGCTGCCAGCCGCTTGGCTGCCGCCACCGTGTCGTAGGTGTCAATCAGCAGCGCCGCCCCGGGAAAGTAACGCTGGAAGGCCGCAAAGGCCTCGTCCTCGTTACCTTCTAGCGCCGTAAAGACCATTACCAGGGCGTGGGCCATAGTGCCCGCTGGCTGGCGTCCCAGCGCCACCGCCGCCAGCACGTTCGAGGTTTCGTCAAAGCCCGCTGCTAGGGCTGCCCGCGCTGCCCACAGTGCCCCTTGGGGACTAAAGGCCCGACGGGTGCCAAACTCCAGCAGCCTGGCGTCAGGCCCGGCCACATCCCTCAAGCGAGCCGCGCGAGTGGCCACCAAAGTTTGATAGTTGAGCGTGTTGAGTAGGTAGGTTTCGGCAATTTGGGCCTGCCACAGGGGCGCTTCTATCCGCAGCAGCGGTTCGTTGGCAAAGACCGCTGTGCCCTCGGGCACAGCCCACACATCCCCAGCAAAGCCTCCCTCGGCCAGCCGCTGCCAAAATTCGTCGGGGGCATGGTCGAACAGCCCCGTTTGCCGTAGGGCCTCTAAATGGTGTTCTGCAAACCGCAGATTGTTCAAGTAGTCGATCGCCTGGGTCAGCCCCATGGCAATCAAATAGTTGTAGCCAGGGGGAAGCCGCCGGGTGAACAGCTCAAAACTGGCCCGGCGATCGGCCAAGCCCTCACCCGCGTAGCAGCTCACCATGGTGAGCTGGTACAGATCCGTCAGCAAACCGTAGTTGTCAGGGGTAGCCAGAAGAGTGGGATAGGGCATTGAGGTAGTGGCGGTATTTTGGTTGTTTATACCATAACTAATTCTATCAAAGCGCGCAACAATTTCGATAGATAGAGGCTATCGCCCTTCGATTCAGCCATATTTTTGGTGAATTTCACCGATAAAATTCCTGAGAGGGGAACGCGACAGCCATTCATTGCTCCCTCTGTCTTTAGATGGCTAACGCTTCAATATCTGTCACAGGGATGACGTTTAGCCAAGGCTCTGCCTTCTATCGTCCATCATTACTGGTTTAGAGCAGCCCTGGTTCAGAACACCTGTTAGAACTGGGGCTGCCCCAAAGCCTACGGCCTCTGGTTTGGAGCACCGTCCTTCGAATGCTGGCCCTGGAGTACCGCTATGCACATTGGGCTGTCACAGCCTGCACTCAACCATCACTAACAAGTAAGTACACACCCCATCTGGGACACCACCGGGAGGATAGCGATGAATCTGACCCACACTCTGGAACTTTTTGAAACTCCTAAAACCGCGCGGGTAGAGCGCCCCATTACCGCCCAATCACAGGGACGGGTCTACTACGAAGGCACCTACTGGCCCGCCAGAGTCTATGAAGGCGTCATTGACGCCGGTATTGCCCTAGCTCCCTCAAGCTGGGTGACGGTGGTGGGCCGCTATGGGCTCACCCTGCTGATCGTGCCACCGCTGGGGCCAACCTACGCCTAAGAACGGGGAATTGCTGGGGTAGAACGTCTTTGGCTAGATTAGGGCGATCGCTCCAGCAACCCCGCGTTTTCTGTGAAAATCTCCAGGGAATAGGCAAAAACCACTATGATTAAGGTAGTTTTGCCTATTCCTTCTGCCACCACCGTTGACCTATGGATAGCCTGGCCCAAAGCCTTCTTTGGCTCCTCTGGGAAACGCACCCAGATGTTGATCCTGTCCGAGCGGGTTCTGCCTCAACCTTGCAGTTAGCACCTGG
Source organism: Nodosilinea sp. FACHB-141 (assembly GCF_014696135.1). Taxonomy (NCBI): domain Bacteria; kingdom Bacillati; phylum Cyanobacteriota; class Cyanophyceae; order Nodosilineales; family Nodosilineaceae; genus Nodosilinea; species Nodosilinea sp. FACHB-141. Next base: position 26,078 of record NZ_JACJPP010000023.1, read on the forward strand.
GCAGGGCAAAGGAGCACAGGTAGCGTCAGTGATCAGCATGCCCTTGAGGAATTGGTCGTTGGCCGCGGCGGGGGCGATCGTTCTAGGTAGCGGCCTAGGAACACCGGCCTTGGCCAATGGGCACCTCTGGGGCAGCACCGTCTACGTCAACACTCCCCAGGGGTACGCCCTCAATGCGCGCTGGGGACCAGGCACTAACACTGGCGTCTATCGTCGTGTGCGCCGAGGTAGCGCCCTGCAACTGTCTGGAGTACGCCGCAACGGTTGGGTGCAGCTAGTCGATGCTACCTGGGTCGCAGGCAACCTGGTCAGCCGGTCTCCTGTTCCCGGAGCTGGTGTAACTCCCCCCGGCAACGCGGATAACCTGGCCACAGTAGTCACTCCACAGAACTTTGCCCTCAACATTCGCTCTGGCCCTGGTCGCAACTTTCCGGTGGTGGGGCAGTTTGTTAACGGCAGTCGTATTGCGTTAACGGGTCGATTTAGCGTTGGCTGGGCGCAGCTCACCAACGGCAACTGGGTGGATAGTGGCCACATTCAATACAGTGGCCCTATTCAAGGCGGCAACCAGCCTAACCCCAACCCCAACCCTAACCCCGGTCCAACTCCCAATGCCGACGTGCTGGAATTACAGCGGCTGCTGCGCCAGGCCGGCTTTTTGCCGTCCAATTTTATTGCCTCTGGCATCTATGACCAGACGACTCAAAATGCCGTGCGCGAGTTTCAGCGGGTGAATGGGCTGCCGGTCACCGGCGTTGTAGATGCGGCAACCTGGCAGGCCCTTTACCGCGCCACTGAGCCACCAACGCCGCTGCCTTCCCCTAAACCCGACCCCAGCCCAGACCCCACGAACCCACCGCCTAGCGGCACTAGTCAGCGGCGGGTGGTCACCGATGGGGACTCAACCTCCGTGTTTGATGGCCCAGGCACTGAGTTTGGCCTCGTCAGAACCGTACCCAATGGCTCGATTGTGACCATCACTGGGCGCACCTCTGGCAATTGGTCAGAACTGCTCGACGGCGGCTGGATCTTCTCCCCTTGGCTAGATCCGATTTAGGATAGCGGGCTATTGCCTAGCAGTACGCCAAGATGAAAGTCATCTAACCAATGGAATAGATCGAGCTATAGGAGTTTTTCTATGGTTTCTAAAAGTTTATTCCTAGCGGCTATGAAGAGCGTCAACCCCAACCGTTGCAAGGGTTTGAGTAGATTCAGAACTCTTTGCAGCAATTTCTGGCTGGGCGCAACATCTTGTGACTTAGTGACATTATGTGTATAACAATACTTAAGCAAAACTATTGAGTAGTCCACGAACCATACCGGATGCCTCAGTAGAAGCCCTGAAAGGTTAGTCAATGCGTCGGTTTACCGGTCTTGGCGAATCCTTACACCGGTCACTGGCGTTTCGAGGAGCTTAACCTTGTTTAACGACACTAAGTCATCTTCTACTCTTCGGACCTCTGTCCAAGACGCTGCCTTTTGGGTGCTGCAAATTGTCGATATTCGTCTGGCCTTGGTGATAGGTCTAGCGGCTTTTATGCTAGCTGTTGGGTTTGACTCCTCGGGCAACAAGGCTGAGGCCGCTGACCTAATGACAGGCACATCGCTAGTGCCCGTCTCCGTAAGCGTGGCTGCTGCACCCAGCTATGGCTTTGAAGAGCAGCCCATAGTTAGAAACGCTCAGCTCGCTACTGCCCGTCGTCTGCGTCACGGCAGTCTAACCAGCGCGATCATCACCAGCAATCGCCTAACGGATTCCCACTTCTTCATTGACCTGCCCTCAGAGCATGAGTAGATAACCTGTTGCCGTAATACACAGGGACTCATGACAACCAAATATACTGACTGCGCTGAGGGCTAAAATGTTATGTTGGCCCCCAGCGTTGCTTAGTTTAAGCATCTTCTGGCACGGCCTTCGCTACCTGGTTCGTTTGTTTGCTTTGATTCTCTTCACGTCGGCACATTCCTATGACCTCCTCCATTCGCTTTCTCATGTGCGCCCCTCACCACTACGAGGTGGATTACGTCATCAACCCCTGGATGGAGGGCAACATTCACCGCTCGTCGCTTGAAGCTGCCCAAGAACAGTGGCAAAGCCTCTACCAAGTTATTAGCGATCGCGCTGATGTCAATCTGGTCAAACCTCAGCAGGGCTGGCCAGACATGGTGTTTACCGCTAACGCAGGGCTGATCTTGGGTAACCAGGTGGTGCTGAGCCGCTTTCTGCACCCCGAGCGTCAGGGTGAGGAGCCCTTCTTTAAAGAATGGTTTGAGGCTCAGGGTCACCAGGTATTTACCCTGCCCCCCGAACTGCCCTTTGAAGGTGCAGGCGATGCCCTGCTCGATCGCGAGGGGCGTTGGCTGTGGGCGGGCTATGGCTTTCGCACCGAGCTAGATTCCCACGGGCTGGTGGCTGAGTGGCTCAATATCGAAGTGCTGTCGCTGCACCTGATGGATGAGCGCTTTTACCATCTCGACACCTGTTTTTGTCCGTTGACGGGTGGCTATCTGCTCTACTACCCCGCCGCCTTTGACGCCTACTCCAACCGGCTGATTGAGTTGCGGGTGCCTCCCGAAAAGCGCATCGCCATCGACGAACCCGATGCCATTAATTTCGCCTGTAACTCGGTGAACATCGATCGCACCGTGATTATGAACAAGGCCAGCGATGAGCTGAAGGCGCAACTGGCCGACGCGGGCTTTGAAGTGGTAGAAACGCCCCTAACTGAGTTTCTTAAGGCTGGGGGTGCAGCTAAGTGCCTCACCCTGCGGGTCACCGAGCCCCTGCACCCCGAGCCCGCCGGAGAAAAAGGAATCATCGCTCGCACCGTCACCATAACTGGCCACTTGCTCGACTCGGGCCTGGTTAGCCGGGCGCTGGATTTAGTGATGGAGGGCGGCGGCAGCTTCCAAGTGCTGAATTTTGACCTGGGCGAGCAGCGCCAGAGCACCTCGTCGGCTGAAATTCGCGTCTCGGCCCCCGATCGCGAGGTGATGGACGAGATTATGGCCCAGCTAATCGATCTGGGCGCGGTAGCTCTGCCTGAGGAACAGCAGGACGCCCATCTGGTGACCATTACCCAAGCTGGGGTTGCCCCCGACGACTTCTACAGTTCCACCATTTACCCCACTGAGGTGCGGGTGCGGGGGCAGTGGGTGCGGGTGCAGGGTCAGCGCATGGATGGCGTGATCGTGGTGTCGGAGACTGAACCGGTGGCCAGCTGTAAGCTGCTGCGTGACCTGGCGGTGGGCGATCAAGTAATTGTCGGCTACGACGGCATTCGCAGCGTGCGCAGCACCAAGGACCGCAGCCGCGCAGCCGCCATCACCGAAGAATTTAGCTTTATGGGCTCGGGTGTCTCTAGCGAGCGCCGAGTGGAGCTGATCGTTGAACAGGTGGCTTGGGATTTGCGCCGCCTGCGCGACCAGGGCGGCAAGGTGGCTGTAGTGGCTGGCCCGGTAGTGATTCACACTGGCGGCGGCGACCATCTGGGGCGGCTGATTCGCGAGGGCTATGTGCAGGCGCTGCTGGGGGGCAATGCGATCGCTGTCCACGACATCGAGCAGGCCATGCTGGGCACCTCTCTGGGTGTTGATATGAAGCAGGGCACTTCAGTACGCGGTGGCCACCGTCACCACCTGCGAGCGATCAACAGCATTCGCCGCTGCGGCAGCATTGCCAACGCCGTCGAGCAGGGCGTGCTGACTCGCGGCGTGCTCTACGAGTGCGTCAAGCACGATGTGCCCTTCTCTCTAGCCGGTTCCATTCGCGACGACGGCCCTCTGCCTGACACTAAGATGAACCTGCTTGAAGCTCAGGCTGAGTACGCTCGTCTGATCGAAGGCTGTGACCTGATTCTGATGCTCTCGACGATGCTGCATGCGATCGGCGTGGGTAATATGACCCCTTCGGGCGTGAAGATGGTCTGCGTTGATATCAACCCTGCCGTGGTAACCAAGTTGGCCGATCGCGGTTCGCTGGAATCTACCGGAGTGGTAACCGATGTGGGCCTGTTCCTTAGCCTGCTAGTGAAGCAACTCGACAAGCTCACCCAGCGCCATGTGATGGCTTAGCCGTAGAGGGCTACATAACCAGCGTCCTGAGTCTATTTCGACATTAGGGCGCTGATTTTTTCGAATTAAATGGTTTGGTCGTCAATCCATCTTGGATTGCCTAACGCTCCGTAGTTAGCCTCACAGGTTGTTTTATAAATCTCTGTTGAAGTATTTCATCTTTGCTTCTCCTAGAGTAAAAAATGTGTTAATGATTCCGAATTAATTAGCTACTGTGCGAAGAAAAATCTAATGCTTAAGAAATCTTCGGGTTGACTTTTTAAGGACTCGAAAATACGTTCCAAACAGCACTAGTGACAGCGCCAGATAAATCAACGCATAGGTGACACTGAGCGAAACCAAGATTAAAAAAGGTATAAAGGTTGTCGCTAGAGCAAAAACCGAAAGAAAGGCTGCGAAAGTAGATCTGTAACTCTGTAGAAGTTTTGCTTCTTTGTCAAGGTTGAGGCCAAAAACACCTGACCCTTCGATCACACTCAGTTCTTTTCTGATTTCTTCTTCGTAGCTCTGTAAGTTATCCGCAAAAAAGATAATAAAAGACTGCTTGATCAGATTCCAGAACCCAATAATGGCAATAATTAGCAGCAGGCTAAGAAAACCTAAAAACAGCAGCCCGCTAGCGTCAATTTCGGGTTTCGCTAGCGCGACAAAATCGACGATGGGTTTCCAAAGAGCGATGGTAGCTCCAATCACTCCCATCAGCTTGAGATCTTCAAAGGCGCTTTGAATATAGTTTTCTGCCTGCTGGCTTAACCGCACATACTCTTTGTAGAGATAGTCCAATCGTTGTTCAGGTTCCATGGGCGTGCTTAGAGCAATAATTACTCGACTATGTTCAATATTGCCCATCAACCGGTCCATCAATCTGCAAACTAGAGATTAGTCGCCAACAAACCTACCGCTTTTAAAGAGGCACGAGTCGATGAACAACTTCGAAAAGCTCAACCACTCACCAGGGCTTCGACAAACTCATAGCTAGAGAAAGGTCGCAGGTCTTCGATGCCTTCGCCTGCACCGATAAAGCGAATGGGTAGCCCCAACTGCTCGACTACCGCCAGGGCAACGCCGCCTTTTGCGGTACCGTCGAGCTTGGTGAGCACCACGCCACTGAGGTTAGCGGCTTCAGCAAAGACTTCTGCCTGGCGCAGACCGTTTTGGCCCAGGGTAGCATCAAGCACGAGCAGGGCTTCGACATGGGCATCGGGGGCTTTTTTGTCGACGATGCGGCGAATTTTTGCCAGTTCGTCCATCAGGTTCTTTTTGTTTTGCAGGCGTCCGGCGGTGTCGACCAGCAGCAGCTCAATGTTGCGAGACTGGGAGGCGGCGATCGCGTCATAGACCACCGCCGCCGGGTCAGTGTTTTGCCCTGGGTTGGCGATCACCTCCACATCGCTGCGGGCACCCCAGGTTTTGACCTGCTCGACGGCGGCGGCGCGGAAGGTGTCGGCGGCAGCAATCAGCGTGTTGTAGCCTGACTTTTTGGCGATGTGGGCCAGCTTGCCGATAGTGGTGGTTTTGCCCGCGCCGTTGACCCCGGTCATCAGCCAAATATTAAAGCTGCCCTTCTCGGGGGTAAACGCTAGGTTATGGGAGTTAGCCAGGGGCGCATCGAGCATATCCCGCAGAATGGATTTGAGGTAGGCGATCGCCTGATCGGGCGGCAGCACCTCTTGGCGCATGCGAGCTTGCAATGCCTCAATCACTTTGTCGGTGGCGGCAACCCCTACATCGGCCTGCAGCAGCAGGGCCTCAATTTCCGTCACTGCGTCGTCGTTGAGCGGCCCCTGGCCAACGATCGCCTTAAGCTGATTGACCAGGCCGAGGCGAGTTTTGTTGAGCCCCTGGCGCAGCTTGTTGAGCCAGGTAATCTCTTCGGCCGAGATGTCGTCGGGCCGTCGCCCCTGGGCGGCGAGAACTTCTGCCGACCAGAGAAAGGCTTCGTCTAAATCAATATCGGGGAGAACGGGAGCGGGGGGTGCAGCTGCAGCGGCCACGGGTGTAGGTTCGGGCTCGGGTTCTGCGATCGCCGTTGCGTCTAGCTGAGCTAGACGCTGAAGGCGTTCTTCCTCCGCCTGTGCCCAGAAGGGACGAGGCGCAGCAGGTTCGGGCTCGGGTTCGGGCTCCACCGCTGCTGGTTCTACGATGGGGACTTCAGCTTCAGCAGCGGGTTCGACGACGGAGGTTTCTACGGCAGATTCGACGGTTTCTAAGGCTTCTGAAATGGCCGAATCTGGCTCGGCTGCCGATGTTTTCGCTGGTTCTGCAACCTCGGTCTCAATGGCTGTCGTACCAGCCGCAGGCTCTTCAGCAGCTTCAGGCTCAGTCTCTGTCACCGCAGCGACAGCCTCCTCCTCCGCTTCAGCAGGCGCTGCTTCGGCAACTGAATCTTCAGTCTTAGTTTCAGCCTGCTGTTTCTGAATGTTTTGGTAGGCCGCCTTGGCCCACTTCAGGTAGTCTTCTGACGATAGCTGCGGGGTAGTCGGGGTGGGTGCCTGAGCGGGTTCGGGGGCTTTAGCCTCAGCCTGTTTAGCATCAGCATCGGCGCTGTTAGACTTATCAAAACTGCGCTGAAACCAATTGAACCCAGCCATATCAGAGCTACCTTGGACGTTGTTACTGTTGTTAATAGTATCGTTCTCAGGGCAAACCACGGGTACGTTCATCCACACCCGAGCAGAGCTTGAGACCTCCTAACAGAATGGACGGAACCAGGCTCCAACCAGCTCAACCTGCTGGCTAGCTTCCTTAATCCATCCACCCCCTACCCATCCACCCATCCACTCCCTACACCACGGGACTATCAGCCTCTACTTCTACCTCACCCTCATCCCCTCGGCTCACCACTCGGCGCAGCACGCCGTTGATAAAGCGGTAGCCGTCGTCGTCGCTGTAGCGCTTGGCTAGCTCCACCGCTTCGTTGATGGCGACTCGGTCGGGGGTGCCCAGGTAGTTCATTTCGACTACGGCCAGGCGCAAGATGTCGCGATCGATGCGGGGCAGGCGCTTGAGGTTCCAGGCCACCATCGCTTCGTCGAGAATGCTGTCGACCTGGGTCTGGTACTTAGCAGTGTTGGTGAGCAGCTCTAAGGCAAAGGCCTCGATCTCAGACTGGTTGCTGAGACGAATGAACTCGGGCAGCTCCACTGCGTGGGCCAGCCGGTTGATGGCGGTTTGGGTGAGGGCGATCGCCTCTTCGACCATAGCCCTGCCCTTCTCCACATCGCTGGCGCGGGTGCCGCTGTCGACTAGGTGTTGGTTGCCCCGCTTCAGCTCATCGGCGGCGGTTTCGAGGGCGTCTTTGGCCTCGGCAGTCAGGGTTTGAATGGCCGCCAGCAGCAGTTTTTCAAAGTCTGGGGGCGCCAGTCTGCCGGGCTTGTCAGAAAGCTGGCTGAGGCCCAGTAGGGCCAACTCGCGGGCCATACGGCGAGCTTGCATAGTCATGTCTCCCAGAAGCGGCGGTGCAGGATCTTCCCAAGGCAAAACTGACCCGGCAAAGTTTTACGCACACCGACGGCCAACCTCACCCCAGGGCTAGAACCAGGCTATATCTTAGCAATCTTCGTCTACCGGCAAGACGGAAAGTTGCTGGGGATATTCGGCCAAGTCGGGGGCAAGTTCAGAAACGCCTAGATCCAGAGCAATGGGGGCCGTAGCTTGGCTTTCATTGCCTATGGATACTACGCGATCGGGTGGAACCGCCGCCGCCAGGTTGGGCCCGACAATACCACCCGAGAGAATTAGCTTGAAGGCATCTTCAATGGATATCGACAGGTTGACGACGTCGCTTTCGGGCACGATCGCATACCAGCCACTGGTCGGGTTAGGGGTCGTGGGCACAAAAATGCTCAGCATCTTGGGGGTTGCTGAAGCTGTAGCCGTCATGGCTCCGGTGACAAAGGCAACGGCCCAAATACCCCGACGGGGATACTCCACCAACACTGCGCGCCTAAACCGCGTACTCGAGTCTTGAAAAACGGTTTGCAGCAGCTGTTGCAGCGTTTTGTACACCGACCCCGCTAGGGGAATTGACTGCACCACTTTTTCGCCCACATCCAGCAGCCAGCGACCGGCGATGTTGCGGGCCATCAGGCCAATAATCAAAATAGCCAGCAGGGGCACCGATAGGCCAATCAGCAGGTTAATTAGGTCGACCAGAAAAGGGTTGAGACCATCAAAGGGGGTCAGCTGCTTGGGAAAGCGGGTGAGCAACCGCACCACCCAGGCCGAAATGGTGATCGCTAACCAGATGGTAGTTGCCAGGGGAATAACCACCACCAGTCCGGCAATTAGATCGTTCTTGAGGTCTTGCTTGATCTTTTGCAGCACAGGGAGCTCAGGGTGATCAGGGCTGGAGAGAGGAGGCTTGTTCAGAGTAGGCGAACCGTTTAAGTCCATAATCCCAAAATACTAGCTAGGGATGGCTGAAGCTGAGCAGGCGGAACAATAAACTGAGCTAGCTTGAAACGAACTTATTTAAGTATGGGCAGTCGGCTAGTCTGATCGGCAACGACCTTTAGGAGTATTGTAAACATTTGTATCGAGAACCGGGCAAAAAGACTGCCCGATTGGCTCAAGTCTGGCTTTTATGTTCTTCTATCCTAAAGCAAATCAGTAGCGTGGCTAACAGAATGGCCAGAGGGGCAGGGCTTGAGGGCAGAGGCAGAGGTTTGGGATTGCTGGATACGGGTATGAATCAAAAGCCGTTTCTCGTAAGGGCAATCGGCCGTTCCTCCCTAACCCAGTTCAAGCTACCCTTTAGCACCGCCAAATTTAACCACTGGCCTGAAGACCTGCTCAATTTCTTGCCTAGGCCAACCCCAGCATGTGGCGAGCCAGGGTGAGGTAGAGCAGCACCCCTAGCACATCGACAATGGTGGTAATAAACGGAGCCGACATCAGGGCTGGGTCAAATTTCAGGGCATCAAACAGCAAAGGCAACGCACCTCCAGCCGTAGAGGCCAAAATAGAAATGGCTACCAAGCTGATGCCTACAGTTACAGCCACGGGCAGGTTGCCCTGGAGCACGTAGGCCCAGACGGTAACTACCGCCCCTAGCATTAGGCCTAGCACGGTACCGGCGATCGCTTCTCGCCGAATCACTGAGAGGGCCTGCTTAGTGCTAATTTCTTCGGTGTTGAGGCCGCGAATCACCACCGTAGACGACTGTGCTCCCACGTTGCCGCCGCTGCCAATCAGTAGGGGAATAAAGGCCGCTAGGGCTACAACCTGCTGCAAAATATCTTCCTGGCTGCGAATGACGGCGGTGGTAACGGTATTGGTAATCAGCAGCACCGAAAGCCACACCACCCGCTTGCGGGCCACATCAAACAGGTTTGACTGAAAATAGCTGTCACCGCCGCTTTGGACGCCGCCTAGAGCGTAGATGTCTTCGGTAGTTTCGGCCTCAATTACGTCGATTAGGTCATCGACGGTGATGATGCCCACCAGACGCTCTTCGGTATCGACCACGGGCACCGCCAAAAAGTCGTAGCGCTGCACCAGGCGGGCAACGTCTTCTTGGTCGGCGTCGGTGCGTACCGAGATCACATCGCGGGTCATCAGGTCGCCGATGGTTTGCTCAGGCTGGCCGGTGACCAGGTGCCGCAGCGAGAGAATGCCGGTCATGCGGCGGGCGGCATCGGTGACAAATAGGTAGTAGATGGTTTCGCTGACGAAAGCACGGCTGCGGATGTAGTCTAGGGCCCGCAGAACTGTCCAGCCTTCCTTGAGGGCCACGTATTCTGGGGTCATAATCCGCCCAGCGGTACCGGCTTCATAGCCCAACAGTTGGGCGGTGGCTTCGCGCTCCTGGGGGCTGAGCTGAGACAGCAGACTGCGCACAAACTTGGCGGGCAACTCGTCGAAAAGCCTGGCCCGGTCATCGGGCGACATTTTGTCGACAATATCGAGCACGTCCTGGCGCTTGAAATCTTCGATCAGCGCCTGCTGCACACTAGTGTCAAGGTTTTCGTAGACCTCGATCGCCTCACCTTTGCCCAGTAGCCGAAAGGCGATCGCCTGCATGGCCTCGGGTAGGTCTTCAATGGCTTCGGCAATATCCGCAGGTCGCACCGGCACCAGCAGCGCTTTGGCCCCTGGCAAATTGCCCTGCTCCAGCAGCACTTGTAGCTGCGATCGCACCAGCTCTTGCAGCTCCCTGCGGTCTATGGCGAGGGTACTCGGTGTGTTTTGCGTTTCACTCAACGCCTGTCCCCAGCTACAACATTGCCTCTAGTCTAGTGGCCTCTGGTCTCGCAGAGAAGTCAAACCGTTAGGATTATTCTCTTAACCCCAGCAAAGACAAATTTTAGGGCTGCAACTGGCCCAATTCGGCCGCCTCAGATAGTCTCACCAACCATTGAGATTCAGCCGCAGCCAGATTTTGTCAGGGGCATAATAGGGAAGCATAGGCCATCTTAAATCGTACCTCTGCCATGGAACCTACCCAGGCTACTAGCGCCATTATCGACGGTCGCTATCAAATTTTGCGTCGCCTAGGCCAGGGCAGCAGCGGCACAACCTACGCCGCCGAACGGTTGGCCACAGGCCAGACTATCGCCCTCAAAGAACTTTCCCTGCGCGGCCTGCAAGATTGGAAGAAGATTGAGCTGTTCGAGCGCGAGGCCCGCATTCTCAAAACCCTCAATCACCCCGCGATTCCTCAATACATCGACTTTTTTCAGGTTGATACTGCCGACAACCGCTGGTTTTATCTGGCCCAAGACCTGGCCGAGGGCACCTCTCTGGCCGACTGGGTCGAAGGCGGCGGTTGGGTAGATGAGGCCGAAGCCCGCCGCATCGCTATTGCCGTTTTAGACGTGCTGATCTATCTGCATGGTCTCAATCCACCCGTTATTCACCGCGACCTAAAGCCGCAGAACATCATTCGTCGCGATGATGGCCACATTTACCTGGTCGATTTTGGCGCTGTGCAAACCGTCTACCGCGATAGCCTCCGCCAGGGCAGTACGGTGGTCGGCACCTACGGCTATATGGCTCCCGAGCAGTTTCGCGGCCAGGCCGTGCCCGCCACTGACCTCTATAGCTTAGGGGCAACGCTGCTGTTCTTGCTTACCCACCAGTCACCTGCCGACCTGCCCCAAGAGCGGCTGCGCATCAACTTTCGCCCCTATGTGGCGGTGTCTGTCGCCTTTGCCGACTGGCTTGAGCAGCTGCTTGACCCTTTAGTCGAAGACCGCTTTGCCTCGGCGCAAGTGGCCCTCGCGGCCCTAACTCAGCCCGCCCCACCTGCCCCGCCCGCTCCGCGCCGGCTGGCCCCGCGCCCCCCGGTAGGCACCCGCGTGCAGGTACAAACGTCGCCAACTGAGCTGTCTATCTATATTCCACCGCCGGGTCTGAGGGGTGAAACCGCAGGCATTGGCCTGTTTGGTCTGTTTTGGAACGGCTTTGTGCTGGTCTGGACAATTGGGGCCGTTACCGGCGGCGGGTCGCTGCTGTTTGGCCTGATTGCTATCCCCTTTTGGGTGGTCGGCTTTAGCATGATTAGCGGCGTGGTCAATGCCCTGTTAGCCCACGTGCATCTGCGCATCGATCGCCAGCGATTTTCTCTCACCCGCCGCATGCTGGGTCGCACCCGCCGAATTGAAGGCTATACCGCCGACCTAGCGAAGGTAGAATTGCAAACCGCCTACACCCAAAACGATCGCCCCGTGCATACGATCGCCTTACTGGAAGGCATCAACCAGCACAAGTTTGGCACTCCCCTGCAAACAGTCGAAAAAGTCTGGCTGGTGGACGAAATCGAGGCGTTTATCCAGCAGACTGAGAGAGATTTTAGGATGCCTGAGAAACCCCGAGATTTCAGACAGCCCTTTGAGTAACTGCCACGGGAACTTAACCCGTGCAACCACACAACTTACCTAGCTCAAAAGGTCGTACCTTGCTAACTGACCACCGCATCTCCTTAGTCACCGGCCCAGCGCGATCGGGCAAAAGTGAGTGGGCCGAAACCCTGGCTGCCACCTCTGGTCAATCGGTGATTTACATTGCCACCTCTAACGTTGACCCAGCAGATTTAGATTGGCAAAAGCGGGTAGAACTGCACCGCGATCGCCGCCCCACCCACTGGCAGCTGCAAGAAGTGCCCGTTGCCCTACCCGAAGCCGTCCTCTCAGCCACCGCCCAAGACTGCCTGCTGATCGACTCCCTCGGCACCTGGCTAGCCAACCTGCTAGAGCAAGACGACGACACCTGGCAAACCACCGTGAATTCACTCGTGGAAAGCCTGCGGCAAACCCCCAGCACCGTGGTTCTGGTTTCCGAAGAAACCGGCTGGGGCGTAGTGCCCGCCTACCCAATCGGGCGACTGTTTCGCGATCGCCTCGGCACCCTCACCCGCCAAGTCGGCACCGTCGCTGGCGCGGTGTACCTAGTTGTCGCTGGCTATGCGGTCGATGTGAAGGCGCTGGGTAGGGGGGTGGGAGAGTAGGAGGGTAGGAGAGTAAGGGGGTGGGAGGGTAAGGCCGATTCGTTTACCCATCACCCCATTACCCCATCACTCCCCTACACCCCTACAACTCAATCCCCTCCATCTCATACCCCTTCCAGTCGCCGTCGTACTTCTCGGCCACCAAGGGGACGACCGTCAACTTGGGTGGGGTTCCCGCAGCTACATCGACCCGCAGGCCTGAGTAGGGGCGCTTAAGGCGACTGCGGCTACCACCGCGGCCCAGGTAGAGGTGAGATTTGGCCACGGCGCGGGTGCCGTTATTGTCGTCTTCCGTTAGCTCAGGGCCTTCTTTGCGCTGGCGACGCAGGCTGTAGCCGCTGCCGCCGCAGATCACCCAGGGAATGTTGGCATCGCCGTGGCCAGTAGCGCCCGTGCGCACGTAGTCGAGGCAGTGGGCATGGCCATTGAGCACCAGATCGACCAGGGGGCGGTCTTTGGAAATGTCGGCCACTTCGGCGGCGACGGCATCGAGCACTTGGCGAATGTGATGGCGCACCGCTAGGGTTTGCCCCTGGTCCCACTTGGTGGCCTCGGTGACGTAGGGCGGGTGGTGAAAGAACAGCACGCGCCCGCGCACCGCCGGGTTTTGCCAGGAGGCAATCAGGCGATCGCGCAGCCAGTAGAGTTGTTCCGTATCCACCGTTTGCAGGCGAGAGCTGTTGAGCTGCTTGGTGATGTCGTTGATTTGCTCATCGATCGCTTCAATGCGCTCCGTGCGTTCTTCTTGCTCGTCTTCATCGGTGGGAGTCAGCGCCCCAATGCCCGCCTGCCGCAGGAGTTCATCTTTCTTGGCCTCTAGTAGCTGACACTGCTGCTGCAACTCCTTACGACCGGCTTCGCCATTGGCCATAGGCAACGGCTGGTTGAAGGTATTGGAGTCGAGGGCAAAAAAGTCGATGCCACCGTAGCGAAAGGTGTAGTAGCGGTTGGGCAGCCGGGTAAATTCGCTAGGACGGTAGGTCAGCGCCCGCGCGTCGTCGAGCTTGCTGCTGTAGTGGGTATCTAAATGCGCCCCCAGCCCAGTCTCGGGCACCGCCTTTAGGTAGTCTAAGAAAGCTCTGGCGTAGGCGTCTCCTCGGTTAGAGCCGCGCCAGCTCACATCCAAATCGAGGTAAGAGCGCAGAGCATAGCGCAGCGGCCCGCTAATGCCCGACAGCAGCCCTACCACACTACGCAGATCGTAATAGTCGTGGTTGCCCAGGACCGGAAGAATAGGCTGCTTAAACACCATGCGATCGTAGGCAATCTTGCGGTAGTCATCGCCCCCCATCAGCCACTCCTGGTAGGGCTTGATGAAGTTTGAGCGATACTGATCGCGTGACCCCACCAAGTACACCACATCGCCGGTGTGCAGGGTGAACCGGGCCGAGTCAAGGTGTTTCAACAGTTGCTCGGCCACCTGCCGCTGGGGGCTGCCGCTGCGGTGCCGCCCGGTGCCGCTATCGCCCACTACTAAAAACGAAAACGTTTCGTCCTCGGCGCCCGGCCCGTCAATCACCAGGCCGGTTTGGTCAATGCCTCGCTCGACGATCTGGCGGTGCTGCCACCGCACCCGCTGCTGCATCCGCTCAATTTTGGTTTCGATGGAAGGCTCAGTGACCAGTTTTGGAGGCATGGTGCTTTGGTGCGGTGAGTGGGCGGTGTGTAGAATAACCCCGTAGCATGAATCTCGCTGGACCAGCGAAACAGCAGCCACTATGGGCCTTTATAACGACAGAATTCTGCCTTACCTAATCGAGCTTTCCATGGCCGATTCTATCCTGGGTTCCTATCGGCGGGACGCATTGGCTGATGTGAGTGGCGACGTGCTCGAAATTGGCTTTGGCACGGGGTTAAATTTGCCATACTACCCCGACCAGGTGCGCCAGATCGTCACCGTAGACCCCAACCCTGGGGTGCATCGTCTGGCCCAACAGCGCATCAATGCCTCACCTATCACGGTAGACCATCGCATGCTCAGCGGCGAAGCACTACCGATGGCCGACCACAGCTTCGACAGCGTCGTCAGCACTTTTACCCTGTGCAGCATCCCCGAAATTGAGCAGGCGCTGGCCGAAATCTATCGGGTGCTGAAGCCCGGTGGTCGGTTCTTTTTTGTCGAGCACGGCCTCAGTGACGAACCCTCGATTCAAGCCTGGCAGCATCGCCTGACGCCGCTGCAAAAGCGCATTGCCGGCGGATGTCACTTTGATCGCGACATGGGTCAGCTGATCGAGCAGCAGTTTGATCAGGTTGAACTGGAAGCCGCCTACGCCAAGCAGGTGCCCAAGGTGGCCGGATATTTCTATCGAGGTGTGGCGGTTAAACGTTAGCGATCGCGACGACTGAGTATTCCTAGCACTATGCCATTAGTCGTAGGTGCCGTTAGGCTAATAAGCACACCCAGCCATCAGTACCCTCAGCCCATTCCCAACTGCACCCGCCCGAAGCTATCCCCTAGAAGACTCTGCTTGCTATGGCCACCCGCCTCTGGAACTTTCTCACCACCGACCCCGACCTGGCTTCGTTGGAGACCGCCGATAGAGCGGCCGATGCCGCCGATGCCGTGCTGGGCCTGGCTGAGGTGCTAAAGGAAAAAAGTCCTAATCTGCGGCGAGTAGCTTCTTTGGTGAGCCAGCTTGATTCGTTGCTAGAGGCGATCAATGCCCCCTTGGGCAAGCTCATCGGCGCAACGCTACCTTTTGTTTCCATCAGTACTGGGCTGCTGAAGGTCTATGGCGAGACTACAAAAAAAGAGCCGACCCTGGCTCAGTCGGTAGCCCTAATTAGCCAGGCGGCATATTTGGAAAGTTTGCGAGAATTTGTCAAGCAGCACCCCAAAATCGAGCAGTGGCTGATTGCCAAAGACGGCACCCCCCAAGCTAGAACCATCACCCTTCCCGTTAAAGCGCTGGGCATCTTTGAGCTAACAGAACAAGAAGCTCGCCTTGCTACCCTGCATTTTCATCAGTCAGCTTTGGCCAGAGCGTTTAACAGTGCGCTCCAGGCCCGATTGGTACAGTTGGGGACAACCCCTGAGCAAGCCGATCGCATTACCAAAGTTGTTGCCAAAAACACGAATCGACACATGAAAACGGCGATCGCCGACGCCGGCGACTCACTTAAGCATCAGCTTGACGGCGATCGCCTGTAGGATGCTGAGCTGCTGGTCAATACTTCGAGTAAAGCCGTAATATCCCACGCTTGGCCGACGCACCGCCGCTGCTACATCAAGAAGTTTTTCCACTGCTAGAGACCAAAGCGAAGGCCGCCATTGATTATTTACCTCAAGCTTTTGGTCACCATGGTGCTGTGGGGCGGCACCTTTATCGCTGGTAGGCTGGTGGTGCAGGATATGGGAGCCTTTGCAGCGGCCTTCTGTCGTTTTGCGATCGCTTTCCTCGCCCTCATCGTGCTCACCTACACCGTCGAGGGCAGCCTCCCCAAACCACCCCGAAAACTGTGGCTGCCCATCGCCCTGCTGGGGTTAACCGGCATCTTTGCCTACAACGTGTTTTTCTTTTCGGGGCTCAAAACCGTTGAGGCGGGGCGAGCGGCGCTGATTATTGCGCTCAACCCGGTGGCGATCGCCCTGGGGGCCGCCTTTTTCTTCAAAGACCCGCTCAGCCGCGTCAAGCTATTGGGCATTGGCCTCTCGCTGCTGGGCGCAGCGGTGGTGATTAGTGACGGCGACCCAGCTCGTCTGCTGCGGGGGGATGTGGGCATTGGCGAACTGTTTATGCTCGGTTGCGTAGTCAGCTGGATGGGCTACAGCCTGCTGGGCAAAACTGTCATGAAAGAACTTTCCCCCTTGGCGGCGACCACCTACGCTTGTGGGATTGGGACGCTGCTGCTGTTGGGTCCAGCGCTGAAGGAGGGATTGGGAGACGCGATCGCCAGCGCATCTCCTACTACCTGGGGCGGACTGCTTTACCTAGGCCTGCTCGGCTCGGCGGTGGGCTTTACCTGGTACTACGATGGCGTGCGACAGCTCGGCCCCGCGCGTGCCGGAGTGTTTATCAACCTGGTGCCGGTGTTTGCGATCGCCCTGGCCGCCCTATTTCTGCAAGAAACCCCTACCTCATCGCTGCTGCTAGGCGGCAGCTTGGTGATAGCTGGCGTGGTGATCACCAACCGCGAGGGCAAAAGAACGAAGATGTAAGGGCGAAGAATGGGTGTAGGGTTCAGGGTGTATGGTCTATGGCCCGCCGTGAGCCAGAGACCTTGAACCTTACACCTTGAACCTTAGGCTTGGCAGCCTACCAGACTTCATCTTCGATCGCCGCTGCTTAGGCACTAGGTTTGCTGGGCTGCTTCCAGCAGCGGGTGCAGGGTGTCGAAGGCAAATTCGTCAATCTGCCAGCTCAGCCAATCGATCAGGGCTTTTTGCTCAAGGGGAATTTGGGCCAGCAGCTGGGTGAGCCGATCGCCGTCGAGTTGCACCGTGGCTTGCTGGAGCTGGGCCAGCAGCGGCTGAGGCAGCGATCGCCCTGCTGCGATCGCTGCCTCAGCGGACAGCACGGTAGCATTGCTCTCGGTGGCGAAGACTGGGCTGTAGGTGTACTTGACCCCCAAATGCTCAGCCAGCTTGGCCAGCAAATGGTCGAACTGAAAGGGCTTGCGCACAAAGTCGTCACAGCCCGATGCCAAAGCGCGGGCGCGATCGTCTTCAAAGGCGTTGGCGGTGAGGGCAATAATCTTGGTGGGAGCTGTGCCCGCACGCTGCTCCTGACTGCGCAGGGCGCGGGCCGTCTCGGGGCCGCTGAGAATGGGCATGCGCATGTCGAGCCAAATCAGCTGGGGTCGCCACTGCTGCCAGAGGTCGAGGGCGGCCTGGCCATTGTCGGCCTCGCGCACCTCAAAGCCCACCGCCCGTAAGAGCTCGCCCAGCAGGTGCCGGTGAGTGCTCTCGTCGTCGACGACCAAAATACGGTAGCTTGGCTGCCCGGCCGCCAAGCCAGTGACAGGAGTGGTCGGTGACGGCGTTTCACCATCTACGCTATCAGCTACCTGCATCGTCAGGGTAAAGGCAAAGGTAGATCCCTGGCCGGGCTGGCTTTCGACCGTAAGATCGCCACCCAACATCTGCACAAACTGACGGCTAATCGAGAGGCCGAGACCGGTGCCTGCCCCTTGCCCCACCTGCACAAACGGCTCAAACAGGCGATCGCGATCGGCAGCGGTGATGCCAATGCCGGTGTCGATGACGGCAAAGGTCACCCCTAGCAGGGCACCTGGTGTGGGGAACGCGGGCAGGGGATGGGCCGGAGTAACTCGCAGCGTGACCTGCCCGGCTGGGGTGAACTTAATGGCATTGCCGAGCAGGTTGATCAACACCTGGCGCAGCTTGGGCTCGTCGGCGACTAGGTAGCGAGGCAGGGTCGGATGGCAGTCTAAGACCAGCCCAAGCCCTTTGTCTTGGGCCCGCAGGTAGAGCATATCGCCCAGGGCCTTGAGCAAGGTGTGGAGATCGAAACGGACGGCGTTGAGGCTGACCTGGCCCGCCTCGATTTTGGCCATTTCTAAAATGTCGTTGATCAGCATTAGCAGGTGCTCGCCGCTGCGATTAATGATGCTGAGGGCCTGACCGTGGTCGCCGCTGAGGGTGGCGTCGCGGGCCATGAGCTGAGCAAAACCCAAAATGGCGTTGAGGGGAGTGCGCAGCTCGTGGCTCATGGTGGCCAAAAAGGTGCTCTTGGCCTGGTTTGCCGCCTCGGAGACCTGGACGGCCTGCTGGAGTTCCCAAGTGCGCTCCTGCACTCGCTGCTCTAGCTCCTGGTTGAGCTGGAGTAGCGACGCTTCCACCTGTTTGCGGGCGGTGATATCTTCGTAGCAGCCCAGCACGCCGATCACTACATTGTCAGCGTTGGTGAGGGGCACCTTGCTTGTCAAGGTCCAGAGGTCCTTGTTGCCGATCGTGCTAGCACGCTCTTCGTAGCCCAGTTTGGGCTGGCGGGTGGCCATCACCTGCCCATCGTCGGCCTGGTACTTAGCGGCATATCTGGCCGAGGGCAGTTCATCCTCGGTTTTACCAATAACGCGATCGGGAGTCAGGCCGTAGTCGCTGGCAAAGGCTGGGTTACAGCCCAAGAACCGATGTTGGCGATCTTTCCAAAACACTCGCTGGGGAATGGTGTCGAGCACGAGCTTGAGCATGTTGCGAGACTCTTGCAGGGCTAGCTCGGCCTGCTTGCGATCGCTGATGTCGTTCACCACCCCCAGCAGATATTGCGGCTGGCCCTGGGCATCCCGCACCAGCGAAACCGCCAGCGCTACCCACACCGTCGACCCGTCAGAGCGCACGTAGCGCTTTTCGATCATGAAGCTGGAGAGATCGCCCTTGAGCAGCTGCTTGACGTGGGTGCGGTCGAGTTCCACATCGTCGGGATGGGTCAAGCGGGCGTAGGTCATGGTTAGAAGGTTGGCGGTGGTGTAGCCCACCAGGTCGCAAAAAATTTGGTTGACCCGCACAATGCGCTCGTCTAAATCGGCCTCGATAATGCCCATGGCCGACTGCTCAAAGATGCCGCGAAAGAGTTCCTCGTTCTCCCGCAGCGCTTGCTCCGCCTGGCGGCGCTCGGTAATATCGGTGGCCACCCCGACTACGCGGTAGACCTCGCCGGCTTCATTCAACACAGGAAAGGAGCGATCGCTAATCCAGCGCAGTTCGCCATCGGCGCGGTAGATGCGATAGACCTTGTCTAAGGTGGTGGCGGCTGTGGCCGGCAGGGTGGCCTCCACCGCTGGTCGGTCGTCGGGGTGAATGCTGTTGAGCCAGACCGATGTCGACTGGTAAAGCGCCTCGCAGGACAGGCCCCAGATCTGCTCAAAGCCAGGGCTGACGTACAAAATTTGGGCGGTGTCTGCGGTGCTCATCCAAAATACCTCTTCAATCGCCTCAGCAATTTGGCGAAAGCGGGTTTCACTCTCTTGAACAGCCAGCTCTGACCGTTTGCGATCGCGAATGTCGCGGCCAATGGTGGCCAGACACAGGGGCTCTTGGGTATTAGGGTCTTTGACTAAAAACATCACCTGCTCGACGGCGATCGCCTCCCCAGTCTGAGCATGGCAAAAGGTAGACTCCCCCTGCCACATCCCCTCAGCCATCAGGGTGGGCAGGGCCTCCTGCTCAAATTGAGGCACTGTGGCGGCACTCAAAAGGCTTTTGATGGAGCGACCGGCGACGGGTTCATGCTCTAGCCCTACCAGGCGCTGGCCGGCTTGGTTGAGGTAGATGGCAACCCCGTCTAGGGTGGCCGTGCCGATCAAATCGGTGCTGTTTTCAACCACGGCAGCCAGAGTTTGCATGGCCTGGGTGCGCTGCTGTACCCGTTGTTCCAGCTCTTCGTTGAGCTGTTTGAGGGCCAGCTCTACCTGTTTGAGGGGGGTAATGTCGGTGGTGGTGCCCAAAAAAGCCTCGGGCTGGCCCTGGGCATTGCGCCGCAGATGCCCTCGCGATAGCACCCAGACCACCGAACCGTCGCAGTGGGGCATGCGGTACTCAAACACGAATTCCTCGGTCTTGCCCTGGATGCAGGCTTGAATCGCCGTGTTCAACGGGTCTCGATCTTCGGGATGAATCAGGGTGAGCCACTGATCGAGGCTGTCATCGATGACCTCACTGTCCCATCCCACCAGGGCTTTGATGGTGGGGTCGAGGTAGCCTGTGTTGGTGGCAAGGTTGAGTTCCCACACGCCCGCCCTGGCCGCCTGGGTGGCGCGACGGTAGCGCTCTTTGGCCAGCTCTAGGGCCAGCTCAGTGCGCTTGCGATCGGTAATGTCTGTCACCCGCACCAGCAGCATGGGGGTGTCGGCCACGGAGATGGGCTTGGCGGCCAGGTTGCCCCAAAACCGCTCCCCCTTGAGGGTCAAATATTCGACCTCAGTGCTCCAGAAGCCGTGTTTGGCCACTTCCTGGCGGGCTACTGTCAGCTCAGCCTCGCTAAAGGGCTGGCACTGGAGGCTGTTGCCCCGCCGCTGGAGCAGGCGATCGCCGCTGTCGGCCTCAAACAGCATCACCGCCCGCTGGTTGCAGTCGAGAATTAAATCGGTTTCGCGATCAACGATAAACAGGGCATCGGTCGATTCGTTGAATATGGCCTCCCGCAGATCGCGGTGGCGGCGCATTTCCATCTCAATGCCCTTGCGATCGCTGATGTCGCGCACCAGCACCAGCACCTGGTCGGCTTGGTAGGGCACCATGCGCACCACCTCATACTGCGTGCGATCGCCAAAGCTTAGCTGCTGCTCAAAAAACTGTGCGGTGCCCGTGGCCAGAGTGCGCTCGATCGCCGTCAGCCACTCGTAGGCAAGCTCGGGGGACAGCACGTCAGCAACGTAGGCACCCACAATACCTTGGGTGACTTGGGGCAGGAGTTCTCCTGTAAAGCGGTTGTAGGCAAAATCGACATACTGCCCCTGGGCGTTGACCACCGCCGTTAGGTCGGGCACCGCCGAGAAAATCGCCTGGTTTTTAGCCTCGCTTTGCCGCAGGGCCAGCTCCGCCAGCTTGGCTTCGGTGCGGTCTTGGCCGGTGCCCCGCAGCTGCACCACCTCTCCCTGGCCGTTATAAACCACCTCACCCCGGCCCACAAGGTAGCGCACCGAGCCATCGGAGCGGACAATGCGGTGCTCGACCTCGTAGGGGGTGCCAAGGGCGATCGCCCGCCCAATGGCCGTCTCTAGGGGCAGCCAATCCTCCGGGGGAATCATCTGTCGCCACTGGTCGTAGTCGGGCGCGGGCTGGGCCGGGTCGAGCCCATAGATGCGCAACAGCTCTGCCGACCCGCTGATGGTTTGGCTGGCCAGGTCAAGCTCCCAGCTGCCCAAATGGGCAATGCGCTGGGCCTCGGCTAGGCCGCTCTGGCTGCGGCGCAGGGCCCGCTCGGTCTGAGCGCGATCGCTGGCGCTGGCCACGCCCCAATCAAGCTGCACCATCAGCGCCGACATCCGCCTTTGCAGCACATCCAGCTGTCGGTGGGCGTCGTCTAGGGCGGCTTGGCTCAAGGTTAGCTGCTGCTCCTGGCGATAGTGCTTTAGGGCAGCGGTCACCGTAAACACCAGCTCGGCATCGGTGCCAGGGTAGGGCAATCGGCGATAGACCGATTCAGAATAGTCGGTGCTGGGTTGATCGGCCAGGGGCGGCTTCACTACCGGATCAAGCACTACTATCAGCGCCTGGGGAAAGCGATCGCAAAACGAGCGCAGAGCTCCGGTGTCAAGCCAGCTTGCGGGAACAATGGCGATCGCCACCTCGGCGAAGTCTAGCTGTGCAAGGTAGTCCGTCATCGCCGAGCCTGTGGTCGCCAGCACCACGCGACAGTCGGGAAATTTGGCGGCGAGCAGGGCGGGCACCTGAGCGAGGGCGTCGGCAAAACAGAACAGAGTGAGCGGACTCATGGGGGTTCCGAAAGCAACTTAGAGAGAAGACGAGGCTAGCCGTCACTGTCGGGGATAGCCCGCAGGGTAAAGTAAAAGGTGCTGCCCAAACCAGGCTGCGATTCTGCCCAAATCTGGCCGCCGTGGCGCTCAATAATCTTTTGACAGGTAGCCAGGCCAATGCCGCTGCCAGGGTAGCTCTGGGAGTCGTGAAGGCGATGAAAGGCCTCGAAAATTTGCCCTAGGTGCTCGGCCTCAATGCCGATGCCGTTGTCGTGAATGCTGAATTGCCAAGCCTGGGGCAAGGGTTCTACCGACAGCGTGATCTGGGGCACCGTATCAGGCCGGACAAATTTTAGGCCGTTGCTGATCAGGTTTTGAAACAGCTGCATGAGCTGCACTTCGTTCCCCATCACGGTGGGCAAATCGCCATAGCACAGCTGTGCCTGGGACTCGGTTAGGGCCACCTTAAGGTTGAGAATCACCTGGTCGAGCAGGGCGTTGCCATCAACCGGGGCAAAGGTCGGCTGGGCCTGCCCCGCCTGGGCGTAGGCCAGCCAGTCTTGAATCATCTGCTGCATGCGATCGCTGGCATCCAGAATGCTTTTTAGGTAGGGCTGGGCCGGCGACTGCTGCACGGCAGGGCAGGTGAGGCCAATCAGCTTGGTGTAGCCCAAAATGCTTTGCAGCGGCTGCTGTAGATCGTGGGACACCACCGATGCAAACTGTTCTAGCTCTCGGTTAGAGCGCACCAGCTCTTCGTTTTGAGCCACCAGCTGGGCCTGGAGCCGCCGCAGCTCTAGCTGGTGGGCAATGCGAGCCAGCACCTCTGCCTCCTGAAACGGCTTGGTGATGTAGTCGGCCCCACCGGCAGCAAAGGCCTTGACCTTATCGATCGCATCGTCGAGGGCGCTGATAAAGATCACCGGAATGGCTTGGGTTAAAGGATCAGCTTTCAGCCGCTCGCAGACTTCATAGCCGCTCATCTCCGGCATTTTGATGTCGAGCAAAATCAGGTCGGGGGGGGCAGCCTGGGCAGCGGCGATCGCCCACTGGCCGGTCAACGCCTTACGCACCCCCAGTTGATGGCGTCCCAACATCGCTGAGAGCAGCCGTAGATTGTCGGGAGTATCGTCAACAATCAAGATGTCGCCCTTGACGACCGCATCGTTAGGGGAAGTCATGGGGTACCTCCCGCCTCGATCTTGTACACCGTTCACCTCCGTTCTCTAGATCTGTTGTATCGCTCTGCGATCGCCGTCTCAGCCTACCGATCCTCACCCCTGCGGTGAATCTAGCTGGGGAAAGGCAACATTTATCTACACCGCAGCGTCTCCCTGGCGGGTCGCCTCGGCCCTAGGGCGCAGACAGTCAAGAATGCGATCAAACTCAAAGTTTCTGGCCCAGCCAGTCAAGGTTTGAGCCACGCTAACCGGAGCGTCGGGCATCTGGTTGAACAGCTCAAGCAGACGATCGTCGGAACCGGCAATGGCTGCCTGGGCCAGACTTTGTTGCCACTCAGGGGACATCGTTCGTAACCACAGCCCAAGCTCCACCGGTGCGGGCGGGGTAACTCCTACTCCAGCCCCCCTAGCAGTGCTGGGGGAAGGGGGAGAGGCGTCAGCCTCAGCAGCGTAGCGGTAGCGCACCGGCAGATAGGCAGCGATCTTTTGCAGTATCGCCTGCATCTGAAAGGGCTTGCGTACGAAATCATCGCACCCGGCGGCTAAGATTTTAGCTCGCTCTTCTTCAAAAGGGCTGGCGGTGAGGGCAATAATTACCGGTTTAGGGTCAAGGTGCAGGGCTCGAATTTGGCCCGTAGCAGCATAGCCGTCGAGACCGGGCATGCGAATGTCCATCCAGATCAGGTGAGGACACCAGCTGCGAGCTTGGTCGACAGCGGCGTAGCCATCTTGGGCCGCCTGCACCTCAAACCCGGCGGCGGTGAGCAGGCGCACCAGCAGGTAGCGGTTGGCCGGGTGGTCTTCAACCACCAACAGCCGCCAGGGGGGGTGATTGTCGGCCAGACCGATAATTGGGGGTTCGTCGAGGGCCGGAAACACCGCCGATCGCTCGATCCGCTGCACGGGCAGCACAAAGGTAAAGGTTGATCCTTGGCTAACTCGGGTCTCAAGGGTGAGCTCACCTCCCATCAGCTGCACAAACTGTTGGCTGATGGGCAGACCCAAGCCGCTGCCCTGGTGCGATGGTCCTAAACCGGCCTCTGACCATCGCAGCCCCGCCGCACTCTGAATGAAGGGCTCAAACAGGCGGTTGATATCTTCAGGGTCAATGCCGGGGCCGGTGTCAACCACGGCAAACTCCAGGGCGACGTTGGCTTCAGGACTGGCCACCCCGGGCTGCTCCAGAACTGGCTGGCAGCGCACTCGCAGCATCACCCGACCGGCTTGGGTAAATTTGATGGCGTTGCCCAGCAGGTTGATCAACACCTGGCGCAGTTTGCCCTCGTCGGTGGCGATGTAGGTTGGCAAGGCCGGGTCACAGTCAAAGCTCAGGCTGAGCCCTTTGGCCTCGGCCTGGAGGGTGAGCATGGCCTCTAGGCTAGACAACAGGTACGACAGATCAAAGGTGGTGACATGGAGCGAAATGCGCCCGGCTTCAATTTTTGACATCTCAAGCACGTCATTGATCAGCGCCAGCAGGTGCTCGCCGCTGCGGCTAATAATTTTTAGGTAGTCTTGGGCCTGGGTCTCTAGATGGCAATCGCGGGTAATCAGCTGGGCAAAGCCGATGATAGTGTTGAGGGGGGTGCGCAGCTCGTGACTCATATTGGCCAGAAAGATGCTCTTAGCCTGGTTGGCGGCATCGGCGGTTTCGCGAGCCTGGCGCAGGGCATCTTCGGTCTGCTGGCGCTCTA
Organism: Nodosilinea sp. FACHB-141; assembly: GCF_014696135.1. Lineage (NCBI taxonomy): Bacteria > Bacillati > Cyanobacteriota > Cyanophyceae > Nodosilineales > Nodosilineaceae > Nodosilinea > Nodosilinea sp. FACHB-141. The sequence continues at coordinate 50,857 of NZ_JACJPP010000023.1, forward strand.
GCTCCGCTGCCGCCCGAGCTGCAAAAATGCGCAAAATTAGCTCGCGGGTGTGGTCGTCGACCATGGGTTTGTCGTCGATCACCGCCAGGTGGCCAATCACCTGGGAGGCCGCATCCACTAGGGGAATGCCCAAGAAGCTGATTGCCCCTAGCGACCTCAGCTCGGCATCGTCAGGGTAGAGCACTTGCACCCGCTGGGGTATATAGATCACTTCGCCCGCTATCAGTCGCTCACAGGGAGTGCCCGCTAGGTCATGCTCTAGGCGATCGCCCAGTTGACCCTGCTGCCAAAAGGCCAGGGTGCGGGTGCGGCCTGGGTCTGCCGGCAGCCGTTGGGTGACAAGGACATGGCGCACCTGCAAAATATCGGCCAGATAGCGCACCAGCGACTCAAAGAAATCGCTGCCTGTTTTAGCGGCAGTGCCTTCCACAATCAGCCGCAGCGATTCCTCCTGACGCTTCACCTGGGTTAGGTCTTCGGCCACCCCCACTAGGCGATAGACCTCCCCCTGCTCGTTGCGAATGGGAAAGGCCCGCACCCGCACCCAGGCTGGCTGTCCCAGAGGACGAGTGATGCGAAATTCTTCGTCGTAGCTGAAGTGGGTCAGGGCTTTGGGAGCGGGGCGGCGGGGCAGGCCCCGGATCACCCGATCGCGATCGGCAGGGTGCACCGCCTCGACCCAGGCCCGCGCGTCGTGGTAAAGCTCTTCCCGGCTACGGCCCCAGATGCTTTCGTAGGCAGGCGAAACGTAGGCAAACTGGCGCTGCTGGGGCTCGTAGATCCAAAAAACGCTGTCAATGTATTCCGCCAGCTGGCGAAATTTTTCTTCGCTCTGGCGCAGGGCGGCCTCAGCCTGTTTGCGTTCGGCTTCAAGCCGCATCCGTTCGCTGATGTCGCCAGTCGAGCCCACCAGGCGAATTGGTCGACCCTGCTCATCCCACAGGGCCTGACCCCGGGAGATCACCCACTTGTAGCTCTGGTCGCGGCAGCGCAGCCGATACTCAACCTCGTAGGTGGGCAGGCGGCGCTGAATCAGGTAGGCGTGGTGCACCGCCATAACGCGATCGTAATCGTCGGGGTGAATGCGCGACTCCCAGCGCAAGTCGTCATCGCTCAGCCGTTCGTTCGTAGCCGGGTCGCTGAAGCCCAGCAGCGCCCTGTAGCGCTCGGAGAAAAACGCCGTCTGAGTGCGAAAGTCGAGGTCGTAGATGCCCGCGTTGCTGCCCTGAATGGCTAACTGCCAGCGCTCTTCACTCTGCTGGAGTTTGACCCTGGCCCGCTGCCGCTGCTGCTCTAGTCGGTCGGTGCTGATCACCTTACCAATGCTCTGGGCCATCAGCTCAATAATTTCGGTTTCGTGCTGATTGAACCCATGGGGGCGCGGGGTGGTGTCAAAAAAGCACAGGTTGCCATAGACCTCGCCCTCCACCCAGATTGGGGTGCCCAGGTACGACTCTAGCCGCAGTGCTTGATATAGGGGGTGCTGGCGCAGCTCCGGCTGGGTACCAATGTGGGTAAAGCTGACGGTGCGCTGCTGATAAATAGCCAGGCTGCAAAAGGTGTCGTCGAGGGGGCAGCGCCAGTCGGGCTTTAGCCTCGGTAGATTGGCCTCCGTGGCGATCGCCACGTAGTCTCCGTCCTCGATCTTGCCCACTAGCCCACCGGTAAATCCCAGCATCTGACGGCCGGTATTGAGGTAGTCGTGGAGCAGGGCATCAAAGCTGTCAAACTGGGTCAGGCTGAGGCGGTGCAGGTGCTTTAGGCTCTGGCTAAAGTGGTTGAGCGCCTGGGAGTTTTGCAGCAAAATTTGCTCGGCTTGCTTGCGGGCAGTAATGTCGCGGTACTGCCAGAGGTGACCCTCTAGGCCGCGATCGCCTCCTAGGGGCACGTAGTCGCGCTCTAGAGTGCGACCATCGGCTAGGGCAATCTCTTCGGCCACCACCGGCTGCTGGGCCTGCCGCAGGGCTGCTATGCGCCGAGTAAAGGCGATGGCATCGACCCACAGACCGGCACTATCCTGGGCAAAGGCTTGGCCATCGGCCCCAACTAGAGCGGCTGGGGGCAGATCCAGGCGAAACAGGTCGCAACAGGGCTGGTTGACCATGAGCACCTGGCCGGTTGGGGTCTCCAATATCACCCCCACCTGAAGGTGCTCAATCAGCGTAGACAGCTGAGCCGTTGCTTGATGAAGGCTGGCCTCGGCCTGGTTGCGATCGCAGATTTCCTGCTGAAGCTGCTGGTTTTGCACCGTCATGCAGTGCTGCAAGCGCCGAATTGTCAGCTGATTTGCCACTCGGGCCAGCAGTTCTTCAACTTGGAAGGGTTTGGTGAGATAGTCGGCAGCCCCCACCTCAAAGGCCTTAACCTTATCGAGCGCCTCATCCAGGGCGCTGAGAAAAATCACCGGGATGGCCTGGGTATTGGGGTCAGCCTTCAGCCGCTGACACACCGCATAGCCATCCATCTCGGGCATGCGAATATCTAGCAGAATCAGGGCGGGCTGGGTGGTGTTGACGGCCAGCAGCGCCATGGCCCCGCTGCGGGCGCACCGCACCCTATAGCCCTGGCCCTTAAGGGTTTTAGAGAGAAACCTGAGGTTTTCTAAGGAGTCATCTACGATCAGCAGAGTTTCGCCCGCCGCAACTCGATCGGCGTAGCGCATTGCAGGGTCGGGGCAGGGAAGCGGCATGACTCGAGGCGTTAGAGCAAGACCAATGTAGCCAAGATTCCCGAATTGGAGGGGTTTTGCCCAAAACTAGCCAAACCGCTGTTGGCGACGACGGGAAATTTGGTTGGGGGCCTCAAGCATTTCATCGGCCAGCTACGCCACCACGGTAGCTAACCCGTAGCCATTGGGGAGGGGGGTTAGATCCCTCTTCCCGACAACTCTTACCCCGGGGCGGGCTATAGACAACCGGCGGAACTCCTGCTCCCTTGCTGTGACGCTATCTTGGGAACATATTCATAGCGAGCGGCAACTGTGGCAACAGCGTGAACGCAGCAGCGGCAATCCGATCAGGCTGGGGCGGGGCGATGCTGCTGGCGCGGAAATTCTGCGATCGCTGCGGGCATTCTAAGCTACGCACCCCTGCGACGGCTGAGGCCACCATGAAAATTCTTCTGGTCGACGACGACGAGGTCTTAATCGAGCGGCTGACCAGCGATCTAGCCGCCCAACATTACGTTGTCGACACCACCACCGACGGGTTGCTGGGCTGGGAGTATGCCCGGTCTACCTCCTACGATCTGATCGTTTTAGACATTGATATGCCGGGTTTAGATGGGCTGTCGCTGTGTCGTCGGCTGCGCCAGACGGGCTATGTCGGGCCAATTTTGCTGCTGACCGGGCGCGGCAGCAACAGTGACAAGGTCGAAGGGCTCAATGCCGGTGCCGACGACTACCTGGTTAAACCCTATACCCTGACTGAGCTGACCGCCCGCCTGCGCGCGCTGCTGCGCCGCCCCACGGTGATGAGCAGCCCCACTCTGCACTGGGGCCAACTCCGGTGCGACCCCAAGGCGAATTTGGTAACAGTAGCCGACCAGACGGTGGTGCTTTCTCCCAAGGAATATGGGTTGCTGGAACTGCTGCTGCGCCACCCCGATCGCATTTTCAGCAACACAGTGTTGCTAGAACGGCTGTGGAGCGCCGACGACTGCCCTGGAGAAGAAACCATTCGCACCCATATTAGGCGGCTGCGGCGCAAGCTCAAGCAGGCCGGTGCCGACGATATGGTCGAGAACGTCTACGGCATGGGCTATCGCCTCAGGCCTGCTCCACCGGCCGCCGAGCCAGAGTTGCCTCAGCCCGACCCCTCCCCAGAGCAGGCCAAAGCAGCGGCCGCCCGAGCCGCGGCGATCGCCGCCTTTGACCAGTTTCGACCCATCCTGAGCGATCGCATGGCCGCCCTGCGCCGGGCGGCGACTGCCCTCAACCAGCCTCCTTTGCCCGAGGAGGTGCGGTCACTGGCCCAGGGAGCTGCCCACAAGCTGGCCGGCTCCCTGGGCCTGTTTAGCCTAACCGAAGGCTCACACCTAGCCCGCCGCCTCGAAGACTGGCTCATGCAGCCCGATGCAGCCCAGGGCGGTGAGTTTACTGCTCTAGTGGATCAACTCGATGCTCAGCTAGCCGCCGGCCCCAAGGAGATCTCCACGCCCCCCGTTGAGTCACGCATTGTGCCCTTGGCCGTGCCGCTGCGCCCCACAGATACCCGGTATCGGGTGCTGGCTGTTGATGACGACCCGTTAATTTTGGCTCAGCTCCAGCGCCTGCTGCCCCCCTGGGGCCTCGACGTGGTGACGCTCGATGACCCCCGCCAGACCTGGGCCGCCTTGGAGGTCAGCCCTCCTGATCTGGTGCTGCTCGATTTGGATATGCCCCATGTCAGGGGTGTGGAGCTATGCCGGCAGCTGCGCCAGCAGGAGCGCTGGCAGACCCTGCCGATTTTATTTCTCACCGCCTGCCGCGAGACGGTTGCCGTCTATGAGCTTTACCAGGCGGGGGCCGACGACTATCTGCCCAAGCCCATTCTGGAGCCAGAGCTGGTCAATCGCCTGTTTCAACGGCTAGAGCGGGGCCGCCTGCTGCAAACCCTAGCGGGCACCGACCCGCTCACCGGCCTGGCTAACCGCCGCAAGGGCACCATTGAATTCGACCTGCTGCTGCACCTAGCTCACCGCTCCCCTCAGCCCCTCAGCCTGGTGCTGCTGCACCTGAGCCCTGATCTGGCCTCTGCAAAGGACTTAATGGTGGCGCTGGCGGCGGTGCTGCCGACCCTGACGCGCCAAGGCGATGCGATCGCCCGCTGGGGATCGCAAGAAATTTTGATCGGAGCGCTAGCCCCTGCCTGGTCTTCCCCCCAGGATGCGCTGGGGCCACCCCTGGCTCAGCTCTTAGCCGACCAGCTGCGCTCAAGCTCAGGCAATCTGGATCTACCCCTAGGCTTCCTCTTGGGCGCAGCCACTTTCCCAGCCGATGGCCATACCCTGGACCGCCTGTACCAAGAGGCGATTCACCGCCTAGCCCCCCTCGGATAGACTGACCGAGGGCAGGCTCTGGGTGGGGTTTAGCCCCGCAGTAATCGAGTTCTGTATTTAGTAACCGGCATGTACCGGCATTTGTATCATGGCCGCCAAACGCATCTTAATTATTGATGACGAAGCCGACGTGCGCGAGATTGCCAAGGTTAGCCTAGAAATCACCAAAAACTGGGAGGTTACGACCGCCGCCTCTGGTGAGGAGGGCGCGGCCTTGGCGGTCACCTATCGTCCTGACGCCATCTTGCTCGATGTGGTCATGCCCAAGGTTGACGGTCTCGCCACCCTGCTTAAACTCGGTGAAAATATTGAGACTCAGCACATTCCAGTGATTTTACTGACGGCTACCCTACGGCTGGCCACCCAACAATCCTTTGTGGCGGCGGGGGCGCGGGCCGTGCTGATCAAGCCCTTTGATCCTGGCCTGCTGGGCGGACAAATTGAGTCTGTTTTGGGATGGCAGTAGCGCCAGTGTGAGAGGATTCAAGGTGTTCACATAGCTGTCACTTTTGTTTTCTATTCTGAAAAAGACGTCTTGCCAGCAGCCCCGCTATGCTCCCCCTAATAGTGGTCGAGGAGTTCATCTCTTCCTTTAAATTCTGGAATCAGGGCATTCATGACGGCATGCTCTACCGGAATGACTTTTACATTAGCTTGCAGCAGTTCCCCCTGGCTGACCGGCTCCAGGCCTACCGCCAAGCTACCCAGGAAAGTAATAAAGGATTTAAGGTATGCATCACCGTGTCAAAGACCCACTACACCATCTGGGTCGAGATGCGATCGCAGACCGCCTAGTCTCCTAGCACTCCCGCCCTGCTTGCTCCACCTAGCCTCGCCCCCAATGTCTCAACCCACTAACGTTTCTATAGCCTTAAGCATCTTCCATGGCGTACTCCAACTCGGCTCAGCCCAGTGAGGATTTGTGTTCGATTGCCGACTGCTCAGCCCACCCCTTCGATGACGTCTCGCTGCTAATCTGTCACGAGCTACGCACTCCCCTCGCCTCAATTCAGGGGGCGCTTAAGCTTTTGGGGTATCAGCAGTCGGGGTCGCTCTCCGACGATGGTCAAAGGCTGCTGGCGATCGCCATCAACAACGCCGACCGCCTCAACCGGCTGGCCAACGCCCTAGAGAACCAGCCCACGCCCCTACTGACGCTGCTCTCAACGGCCGAGCTAGAGCTGCTTCAGCTCGAAAACGACCTGCACCAGGCGGTGGAGGAGCAGGCCATCCACCTGGCCTACCAGCCGATTGTATCGATTGAGCACAACCGGATTATTGGCTTTGAGGCGCTGGCCCGATGGCATCACAGCAGCCGGGGCATCATTTCGCCAGAGGTGTTTATTCCCCTAGCCGAGAAGGCCGGTCTGATCGATACCCTGGGGCTGTTTTTGCTCGATCAGGCCTGCCAACAGCTGCACCAGTGGCAGGTGCAGTTTCCGGCGGTGACTCCCCTCAGCGTCAGCGTCAATCTCTCGGCGGTGCAGCTGCGCCATCCCCAGCTGGTGGAGCACATTGGCCAAATTCTTGAGCGCCACCACATTGCCCCCCACAGCCTTAAGCTCGAAGTCACCGAAAGCGCGCTGATTGAAAACAAGGACCTAGCCCTCAGGGCTCTAGTCGAACTTCAACAGCTGGGCATACAGCTCTACATCGACGATTTTGGCACGGGCTATTCGTCCCTGGGGCGGCTGCAAGACTTGCCCTTTGACACCCTCAAAATCGATCGCTCGTTTATTCGCAACAAAAACTGGGCGATGAGCGAGGCCATCTTTATGCTGGCTGAGCGGCTGCGGCTCGATGTGATTGTTGAAGGAGTAGAGACTCTCGACGACTTGATCACCCTCAAAGAGCTGGGCTACAAGAAAATGCAGGGCTACTACTTCTCCCGGCCCATCGACGGCCAAGAGATTGCCTGCCTGCTGATGCGCCAGGTGCTGGATGGTCAGCTGTCGTTTGCCCCTGAGCTAGCACGGGTTGCCTAGGCAACCTCGCTCCCCTCAACCGGCCGGGAAACGCGCTCTACAACTGGTGCCCTGTATGATGACTCAAATTAAAGAGACTCCGTGCCCGGGGTGGGAGGACGACTGCCCCCACCTGGCCCTGCTGATCCAAGATGGTGAGCGCCGTCAGATTATGCCGCTGGGCAAGCGATTTTATTCCATTGGCCGCGATCGCACCAAAGATATTCGCCTGGTGTCTGAGGGGGTCTCTGGCCACCACGCCAGCCTAGTGTGGCTCGACCACTGCTATGTGATTCACAGCGACGACGCTACCGACGGCCCCAGTTGTCAGCCGCTGACAATTAACGACAACCCGGTGCAAACTAGCCCCCTCCGCCCCGGCGACGCCATTGGCTTTTGCCATGGCGTACGCGCCCGACTGATTACCGTGCGGTCTGGAGTTCCGGTTGCTCCGCCTCTCTGTCTGCTGCCGTCGCCGGCCCATGCGATCGCGCCTGGTGCCAGCCTGCTGAATCATTTCCCTGACCTGATGCTGAAGTTTGATGCCAATGGCTCTATTCTCGATGTTAAGCCTTCTGTAGACCCCGACCTCAGCCGGTTGCCCATCGGCGCAGCGGGCCAGTCGATTGTGAGCTGCTTTGAGTCGAGCTTTGCCGCTAAACTGTTTAGCTACGGTCAGATGGCCAGTCGCACTCAGTCGCTGCAATGCTTTGAGACCGAGTTGACTGTAGAGCAGCAGAAGATTTTTTGCGAAGCCCGCCTGCTGCCCACCGAGCAAGGCCACCGAATTGCCATTATTCGCAATGTCACGGAGCGCAAGCGGCTAGAGCTGGAGTTGCGATCGGGGGCAATTCACGACACCCTGACTAGCCTGCCCAATCGCCGCTTTTTTATGGAAAAGGCAGCTCATGCGATCGCCCTCAAACGCACTAGTGCCGCCTACAGTTTTGCGGTGTTGTTTATTGATCTAGACGACTTTAAAGGAGTCAACGATAGCTTGGGCCATCGGGTGGGTGACCAGCTGCTGGTGGAAATTGCCCTTCAGCTCAAAGCCTGCCTGCGCCCCCAGGACACCGTCGCCCGGCTGGGGGGCGACGAGTTTGCCATTTTGCTGCATGAGGTTGCCTCGGGCGAAGCCGCCGTTGCCGTGGCCACCCGGATTCAACAGGCGCTGGCTTTGCCGCTGCTGCGCGACCATCCAGAGGTGTGTTCGAGCGCCAGCATTGGCATTGCCTTAAGGACTGAAAGCGATGACAGTGTAGAGGCTATGCTCAACCACGCCGATATGGCCATGTATCGGGCCAAAGCCTTGGGCGGGTCGCAGTACGCGGTGTTTGATCCGGCCATTGATCCCGCTTGACAGCGGCTAGTGACAGCGCTGGCCAGCGGGTAAGGGAGCGATCGCCCTGAAAGACCAGATTGACCTAGCCTTCGCCGCCGCTCTCCATCGCACAACGAAAGGGAATGGCCCTGAACCCTGCACCTTGCACCCCACAGCTTTCACAAACCGCTAGGGATTCTCTTTGCCGTAGGCCTGCCAGGCTAGGTCGACCAGGCCGTTAACGATCGCAGCGGCGACCACAGGGCTGCCTTTGCGGCCGTTGATGGCCACATGGGGCACCATGGTGTCTTGCAGGCGGCCTTTGATCACAGCGGTTTCTATGAACCCGGCGGGGGTCGCGACCACCAGCGCCGGGCGCACCTTGTCGGCGTCGATCAGGTCGACCAGAGTAGACAGGGCCGCCTCTGAAGACCCGATGATAAAGATGCCTTCAGGGTAGCGCTGGGCTAGGGTCTCTACCCCCCACGAGGCTTGGCTTTTGCCCTTCTGAGGCCGGGTCAAGGCGTCCATGCTGCAATAGACTGGGTTGGCAAAGGTCTGCTGAATGCAGGGGGTAATGCCCACCTGCACCATGGGCACATCGACAACGATGGTGGTGCGGGCCGCCAGGGCTGCGGCCCCCGACTGCAGCGCCTGGTCAGAGAAATGAATGAGATCTTTGAAGGCAAAGTCGGCGGTGGCATAGATTACCCGGCGCACAATTTCGTATTCCGATGGCGAGAAGCTGTGGTCGCCAATTTCGGAGTCAATCACGCGCAGGCTTTGGGCATCGGTCACATGCCATTCCATAGGGGGCCGGTTAAAAGGGGTGGGTCAGTTTGCTGGGCTAAGTTTAGCCAGGTCTGGGGTGTAGCGCAACCAGCAGCGCGATCGCCACAGCTGGATCCTTTAAGGATTAGATCCCGAAGACGGCTGTAGGCCAAGTTCCTTAAACCCTACACCCTCGCCGCCGATTGTCCTGCTGCTGGGGTCAATGCCGGCGCAGAATAGTGCCTATGGCCGCTATCAGTCGCTCGACTTGGGGCGGCTTAATCCAGTAGTGGGTGACGGCCCGCAGGCGGCGATCGCCATACCCGCCGATATACAGTCCGTACTCAAGCTTCAGCGCTTTGATCAAGGCTTCTGGGGAAATAGCAATTCCCTCAGCCAGGTCAAAAAACACCATATTGGTTTCAACCACCGCTGGATCAATTTCAATGCCTGGGATCGTCGCCAATCCCTGAGCTAGAGCCTGGGCGTTATCGTGATCGCTCTGCAATCGCTGGCTCATGGTCTTGAGGGCAATGATGCCTGCTGCAGCTAGCCCACCGGCCTGGCGCATGCCACCGCCTAGCAGCTTGCGGTGGCGGCGGGCCTGGTGGATAAACGCCTCGCTGCCCACCAGCAGGGAACCCACTGGAGCGCATAGCCCCTTGCTGAGGCACACGCTCACCGAATCGACATGGGCGGTAATGTCGGTGGGCTCGACCCCAAGAGCGGTGACGGCATTGAACAGTCGCGCTCCATCTAAATGCACCTTGAGATGATGCTCGTGGGCTAGGGTGCCGATCGCGGCAAAGTAGTCGGGCTCGATCGCCGCGCCATTGTTGCCGCCGGAGCTGTTCTCTAGCAGAATCAATTGGCTATGGGGCAGGTGTGGATTATCCACTCGAATTGCCGATTTGATCTGATCGATCGCTATGCGGCCTCGGCTGTCGGTGGGCAGCGGGCGAGTGGTGATGCCGCCCAGCACAGCGATGCCGCCCGCCTCCCAACAGAAGGTGTGGGCGTCTTCGCCGAGGATGGCTTCGTCACCGCGCTGGGCGTGGGTGAGGGCGGCGATCAGGTTACCCTGGGTGCCGCTGGTGACAAACAGTCCTGCCTCTTTGCCCAGCAGATTGGCGGCTAGGGCTTCTAGCTCGTTGACGGTGGGGTCTTCGCCGTAAACGTCATCTCCCAGTTCGGCGGTGGCCATGGCCTCGACCATGGTAGGGGTGGGCCAGGTGACGGTGTCGGAGCGGAAGTCGGTGGCGGGGTGGATGGTGGACATGGGAGGGGTAGAGGTAGGGGGTGGATGGGTGGATGAGTGAGGGGTGGATGAGTGGTCGGGTTAGGGGTAGGGGGTGGGGAGAATCGGGGGGAATGCAGAAGGTGGGGGCTTTCGGGATGGATACTTGTTTGAACTGTGCGGTTTTCTTTAGGGTTGCAGTTCCTCGATGATGCGGGCGGGGCTGACGAAGGAGAGGCCCTGCTGGGAGGCGGTGCTGATCATCACTGCTTCGATGACGGGGGCGCTGACGGGGGCAGCGGATTGCCAGGTGACGACGAAGTTGGCCCCGACGCCGCCGGCTGTATTGGTGCGATCGACGACGACTTCGGTGGAGGCGAGGGGGGCGAGCTGAATGGGGGCATCGAGGTAGGTGACGAGGCGATCGCCTCCTGAGTTGTAGTAGTCCAGCGTGGTGATGGTGATGGGCTGGCGGCGATCGCTGTTGCGCAAACTTAGGGTCACCGTCAGCTGAAAGGTGCGGTTGGCTTCGGAATCAAAAATTTCGGAATACACCGGCACGTAGAGGGTTTGCCCCTGCACCGCAGCGGCTGGGGTAGCGGCTAAGACGGTGACGCCGGGGCGATCGCCAAAGCGCTCCTGGGCAGAGAGCGGGGAGGCTGGGCTGGTTGCCGGGGTTTGGATTGCGCAGGCCGACAGCAGACCCAGGCTTAAACAAATCAGCGCTACTCTAAAGCTCATCATTAGACGGGTTCCTCTGATTAGTTGACCCACGCGCACCGACAGTATCACTGGTTGCTCAGGCCGCTAGCTCGGCTCGGCGATCGCCACATACGCGCCCAGACCAATCATGGTGCAGCCCGATGTGAGGCGCTGACCGCGTCTAAAGCTGCCGCTCGTCCGCAGTCTCTGCCCAATCGGCCCGGCAAAAGACGCGACAAAAACATCCACCGCCAGATTCAGAAAATCGGTGATCAGACCCAGCACCAAAAACTGGGTTAAAACACTGCCGCTTTCAATATTGATAAACTGCGGAATAAAGGCTAGGAAAAACAGCGCCGTTTTAGGATTGAGCACCTCAGTAATCACGCCCTGATAAAACGCGCTGCCTCGACGGGGCGACGGCACGGCAGCATCGGCATTGACGAGTAGCATATCTCGACTCAACAGCGTGCGCAGCCCTAAATAAATGAGGTAAGCAGCGCCGGCGTATTTCACCAGGGTGAATGCCACAGCCGAGGTCATCAGCAGGCTAGAAATGCCGACAGCGGCGGCAAAAACATGCACCAGCCCGCCGACAAACAGGCCCAAGGCCGATGAAATGCCCTCAGATTTGCCGCCGTTGAGGCTGCGAGCCAGCGTGTAGAGAATGCCCGGCCCTGGGGTAATGCTGAGAACAAAAGCGGCGGTAAAAAACAGACTAAGCGTTGCTACATCGGGCATGTCAATCTCCGTTAGATTAAATCTTCTATCTAATATCTGCGGTTTTTCAACATCTCCAATGGTGACCCAGCAGACTGTGCCCTATTCCCCAAACCGGGCGGTTCGGCGTTTGGTGCCAAACAGATGGGCATAGACAAACGAAAACTCGCAGCCCGCAAAGAAAATCTGGCAGGCCAAAAAGATCCACAGCATCAGAATCATCACGCTGCCGATCACGCCGTAGGAGACGAAGCGGCTGCCCAGGGTAATGACGCTGTTGCTGACCAGCCACTGCAAGCCCGCCAGCAGCAGAGTGGTGAGCAGGGCACCGGGCCAGATGTCGCGCCAGGAAAGTTTGATTGAGGGCAGAATGCGGAACAGCCCGGCGATCGCAAAACCCAGCGCCAAAAACGACCAGCTCGCCTCCAAGCTTTTGCCTAAAATTGCTTCGTCAATGGTGAGGAAGTCAAAGGTGGCCTGAAAGGTGTTCACCAGGGTGAGAATGACCTTGATGACAATTTGCGACAGCAGCGAGGCCAGCAGCAGTAGCGCTGTGGCGATCACCAGTACAAAGGCCGACAGTTTGTTGACAACAAAAAACAGCGCTATGCGGACCGGCGACCCCGCTTCGCTGACACGGCTGGGGGTTTCCCAGATTTTGTTCACCGATCGCTTCAAGATCGCAAAGATAGTGCTGGCAGCAAACAGCAAGATACCAAAGCCAATTAGTCCTGCTCCAACGCTATTTTCGTTGAGGGCAACGATGGTGTCTTTGATCAGATCGTGCACTTCGGGGGGCAGGTAGCGCACGATGATCTCCTGCATGGCGACCAAGGCCTCTGAATCGGGACCAACCAGCGCCCCCACCACGCCGAGAATCACCAGCAGCAGCGGAAACAGCGAAAACAGCGCGTAGTACGACAGCGCTGCCGCCATGCCGGGAACGTTGTCGCGATCCCACTTCAGCCAGGTTTGAATCAGGAGCTGGGCGGGTTTGGAGGGGATCACCTGGGTGCGCAGGTAGGGCAGCAGGCGCGATCGCACGTATTGCAGCATGGGTGACGGGCAGAGCAACCGAGGCTATTATCGCCCACCCCCGCAGCCGGTGTAGAAGAGAGCGATACAACTAGTAGTCTGCCAGGCCAAAGGTGACAGGTTAGAGAGGGTATAGGGTCTAAGGTGTTCGGTTCATGACCTACCTTAAACCGGACACCCTTAAACCCTATACCCCTAGTCGTTAGAGCTTGTCACAGTCAGCTTGGCTAAACACTAACCGCCGGTTGCCGGTGGCGGCTGCACCAGCGTGGCGATCGCGCTCACCAACAGGTCTGGTTCAATGGGTTTGGCTAGGTGCAGCTGAAAGCCAGCGGCCAGGGCATGCTGCTGATTGATCTCTCCGGCGTAGGCCGTCAGGGCGATTGCAGGAATGTTGCCGCCCTGGTCGTGGCGTCTTTTGCGGATCTGCTGAATCAGCGCGTAGCCATTCATCTCTGGCATGCCGATATCGCACAGCAACAGGTCGGGTACAGACTGATTGAGCTGGCCGAGAGCCTGTAGGGCTGAGGCGGCAACCGCTACCTCAGCCCCCGCCTGGGTGAGCACGAA
>NZ_JACJPP010000024.1 GCF_014696135.1 Nodosilinea sp. FACHB-141
GTCCGTCGCGGGTGCTGTAGCCGTGGTCATTGAGCCACCGGCGTACGGAAGTTTTGGGCAGGTTGCCGTTCTCTCGGCAGAACGAATGAAGGCTGACGAGTTCGGTCATAGCTAAAAGTCCTTTAGTCCGTTGCAGGTACGGGTTTGGCGCGGTTGGCACGGCAAACAGTGGGCCAACTAGGCCCAGCCCTGTGCCTATGCCGTCTCACGACTTGGTACAGATATAACACAAATTGATGGCATAACAATACAAAAATGAGTATTATGGGTGTCATATTCACTCTGAACCGTTAGAGGTTGTACCATGGCGGGCATGAGTAAGCGAATCCAGGTAACACTGCCTGACCGACTAGCAGACGACTTAGAGCAATGGGCCGACTATGACGGTCGGGCGATCGCTAATCTGGCTGCATTCTTGCTAGAGCAGGCGGTTAGAAACGCGAAGCAGGATGGTACGTTCCCTACCGAGGCCAAGCCATGACCCAGAGCAGCGATCGCCTTGACCGCATGGAAGCCCTTTTGGCTACCACTATTGAAGGGCTAGCCAGAACTGAGAAAATCACCGAATCCAACGCCCGCGCTATTGAGGCGTGGGGCGGGCGCATTGATGAGGGCGATCAGAAGAACCAGACCCAACTGGAGGCATCCATCGCCGACACCGTGGCCATGATTGCCGACATGGGCCAACAGCAGCAGGAAGCGGCGCAGAGGGCCGAGCAACACAAGGTAGAGGCCGACCAACGCTTTGAGGTGTTCCTGGCTGAGGCCAGGGCTGATCGACAGCGCTCTGAACAGCTCAATGCAGAGCACAACCAGCGCTTTGAGACTTTCCTGCAAGATGCCAGAGCCGATCGGCAGCGGTTTGACCAGACGATGGCGGCCAACGCGACGGAGCACCGGGCGTTCCGGGAAACACTCCAGAACATGCTGGCTGAGATTGCCCGGCTGTGGCAGCGGGTGGCAGGATGACCACCGGAGACAAAGCCAAGCGTGCCCCAGTTGCGATCGGTCCGCTGTCGGTCGACGGTTTCCAGATGCTCGGTGGCTCCTATCGAAGGAGCCAAACAAGCGCAGATGATGCTGTCGGTCTAGGGCGACAGAACGTGTCAAATTTTTTGCGCTTGAAGGCCATCAAATCCTTGCTAGGCGAGGGTTGCACGAGTCAGATTTTTAAGGCAGAACCCGACGCATTGCGCGAACAGGTGGCCCGGCAAGACCAGCAGCTCCACGAAGCTGGTCTAGAGCCCTGGCAACTACCGCAGAACGAGCGGTAACCACAGTCTTTTGTTGCACGTAAGGAGGCCGATATCAACCCAAAAACACCGATGACGCCCAATTTTTAGTGTTTGCCTTGCCTGGCTTGTACACCTGTACTATGATTCGGCAATGATTTACGCCCCGCTGGGTTGACCCCCTGGCGATCGCGTTGATCAGTATTAAGTGTCCTGACCAGACCCTTAATAGGCAAAAAGAACCGGCAGCGAATGCCACCGGCTCTTTAAAAAGCGAAAACCCGAGAGGACCAGTCCCGAGTCGCGCAAAATTGCTTATGCGGCTATGGTAACACCGGCGCTCTCTCGGGGCAATACTCATTGCTCACAAATTTTGGAAGAGACGCACGAAAATGACCGCATCTATAGGATGGGGCGAGGAGTCGCGTAGACCTCCCCGTTCCGAACCACTTCCCGCTGACCCCACGGGCCAGCGGCTGTGTGAAATCTTTGGCCACTACCCCTGGAACTTCATCCGCGCCGACCTGCCGGATGATGCCACTGCTAAAGCCGCTTGGACAACTGTTAAAGACTACCCGCTGCGGCCCCGGGTGTTGTGGAACCACTGGCAAGACGCCAACCAGCTAATCGGCGTCCGCTTCACCCACGACACCTGCTACGCCCTGCTCGACCTCGACGCTGGTGGTGACTACTGCACCGCCGACGGGGTGGCCCAGATCCGTGCTGCTCTGGAGACCATTGGCATTACCCGCACCCTGCTGCTGCGTTCCAGCTGGAGCGGCGGTCTGCACCTCTACCTCCCCTTTGCTGAGCGGATCAACACCTTTAACCTGGCCGTTGCCCTGAAAGAATGCCTCAAAGCCCAGGGGTTTCGGCTCCAGGCCGGGCAGCTTGAAATCTTCCCCAACGTCAAAGCCTACGGCGTTCAAGCCTTCATCGAATATATGGGGCACCGGCTGCCCCTGCAGCCCGGCAGCGGCTCCTGCCTGCTCGACGACGCTCTCAACCCGATCGGCGACAGCCTAGCCCGCTTCTTCTGGCTCTGGGATGGTGCCGCTGGCCACCAAGACATGGACACCCTGCGCCATGCAATGAAAATTGGCCGCGACAACCACCGCAAACGGCCCAAGCGTCGTAGTCATCCCGTCGAGAGCTGGCGACGCGACCTCGACCTTGAAATCACTGAAGGCTGGACCGCTTACGGGCAGACCAACCACCTGCTCAAAACCATCGCTTGCTACGGCCGCGTCTTCGAGGGTCACCAAGGCCAAGCCCTGATTGACTACACCCTGCGCATCGCCCTTCATTGCCCTGGCTACGAGCAGTACTGCCGCCACCAGCACGACATCGAGCGCAAGGTCATTGCCTGGGTCAGAGCCGTGGAGGGCTACTACTGGCCCTTAGGAACCACCCCTACCCGTGACACCAGCCACCCCAAAAACAACCTGGTGCCCTTTAACCAGCGGCAGTCCGAATCTGCTCAGCACCGCATTCGCGCCGCCTACAGAGAACTAGAGCAGACGGGAGAGCTGCCCGAGCAGATTACTGCCCGGGCCAAGGCGATCGCCCAAAGAGCCAGAGTTAGCCAGCAGACCCTCTACAAGCACCTCAGCCTCTGGCACCCCGAGCACCAAAAGGGTGTAATTGCCCTAACAGCAAGCTTTCTAGCTCCTGAAGAGGCAATTTCTGAAGCCTCACCCAAAACGTCAGAACCCTGGAAAATCAAGGAATTACACCCCTCAGAGAGAGATATGAAGGGTGAGGCGCTTTGCGCCGGTGAGTTGGGCTCGGATACAAACTCTTTTATTCCGGACAGGGGGGTACGGGGGGATGAGGTTGCTTTTCCACAGGAAGCAGAGCCTGCAGCTTATGACCTAGACCTGCACGAGCAGATTCAACACCAGGTTAGGAGCCTGGGTTGGTCTGGGGAGGTGATTCGCCAATTCATTGCCGACCGATTTGAGGACAAGCGCTGGTCTGAACTGACAGAGGATGAGCGGTTTCTGCTGCTCTATCATCTGCGTGTGCTTGATTCTCTCGAGGCTGGAGAGCCTGCTGACGTGACTGCCCAAGACCCCTCACCCATTAACCGATAGGTTCTTATTTAAGAGTGTCGCTATGCCTGAATTTCGCGCCGGTCAAATCATCCCCCTGCGCTACAAGAGCCAGGAGATCAAAGCCATCATCATTGACCCCAACGGTCTGGGACCAGATAAACCCTCTATCGGTATGGGCTTTCGTGGGATGGATCGTCACATTGGAGTGCCCCAGCAGACCCTCACGAATAGGGTGACCCAAATCGAAGGGGCAAAGTACCTAGAGCTCCCATCTGGCAAGGCTTTCAGGGTGACCCAAATCTTGGCCGAAGACGGGAACGATTACCTGCTGCTAGAGGCTTCTGACTGGGCGGCGCTGGCTCTCGACTGGGCTAAGAATCCCGGTAAGCTGCGGAAGCCAGCCCGCGATGGATTGATTGAGTTTCTGGCCTGGTTCGCGGCTGAGGGCCTCTACGCTCAGGCGTACACCGTCCTTAAGCGCGCCTACACGCGAGAGGATGACCAGCGAGTCCAGAACTGGATTATGTCGCGGGAGTCGGGCAAGCCCGCCCGCGCTGAATGGGGCTGGGAGGTGCAGGAGAAAGACCCACGGAGCCGCTACGGCTACTGGACAAACTATGTCTATCGGGGTCTCTTCGGCATGGATGCCGCCACTATGAAGGAAACCTGGGCAAACCCGGTACATGGGGATGCTCGCATTGCCCGTAACTATGTGCCGGAATCGGTGGGACTGGAGGCGATCGCCTACTGCGAGAAAATGGTGGGCTTACTCGACCTCGACGACATCGAGCAGGCCCACGACGAAGCGATACGGCTTACTCAAATCAAATTTGCCAAGCATTTTCCGATGGCATGAGTTATGAAGGGGGTTGCGATAGTTAACGGTTGGCCTCAGATTGTAATGGCCTCTAACGATGGTCTGTGACTTCCGCCCTGCTATGGAGAAGATGCGGTGACCAAAGACTTTTTCATTAGCTACAACAGAGCCGATGCCACCTGGGCTGAGTGGATCGCCTGGGTGCTGGAGGAGCATGGCAAAACGGTCGTCATCCAAGCCTGGGACTTTCGCCCTGGGGGCAACTTTATTTTGGACATGCAGCGGGCGGCCCAAGACTGCGATCGCACCATTGCTGTCCTATCAGAAGACTATCTTAACGCCCTCTACACCCAGCCCGAATGGGCCGCTGCCTTCAAGCAAGACCCCACCGGTATAGAGCGCAAACTTCTGCCCGTTCGCGTTGCCCTTTGCAAGCCCACTGGCCTGTTAGCTCCTCTGGCGTATGTAGATCTGGTGGGCAAGTCTGAGGCAGAAGCCGAAACCTTGCTGCTTGGAGCACTCCAGGAGCGCGCCAAACCCACCAGTCGCCCCAGCTTTCCTCAATCCGTACAACCCCAAGAGCGAATTACATCAGGCACAGTCACCTTCCCCCAGAACATCCCTGAGCAATCCGTCCAATCTGTCACTAGCAACACAGCCCTACGCCTTGCCCTGTTTCAAAACCTGGCTTCTCTCCCCAGCCCTCAGTTTGAACAAATCCTATTCGCCCTGAGCCCACCCCCCGGCAATGTGGCTTCGGCCCAGGCCCCCCAGGGCAACCGCGTCAAAGACCTGCTCGATTGGGCCACCAGCATTGGCCCTGGCCTAAGCGAAGTAGAAGCCATTTACAACCAAATCGCCCGCCCTCGCTAGCCTCTTCGGAATCAACTGGTACCACACCGGAGAGGCGACCCCAGGTACCCGAGCTAGCTCAACCGCTGCCTTACCCCCGCAACCCCTTCTTCACTGGCAGAGAAGACCAGCTACAGGCCATCCATGCGGCTCTCACCAGCCGAGGTCGAGCCGCCCTCTCTGGGCTGGGGGGTATTGGTAAAACCCAAACCGCTCTGGAGTATGCCTACCGCCATCAGGTTAAGTATGAACATGTGTTTTGGGTCCGAGCCGAACAGGAAACGGAGCTGATCACCGGATATGTGGCCCTGGCCAAGGCACTACAACTCCCTGGGCATCAGCAAGAGGATCAGCAGGCGATCGTCACCCTGATGAAACAGTGGCTGACTACCCACGACGGCTGGCTGCTGGTGCTCGACAATGCCGACGACCTACGCCAGCTGCGGCTCTACCTGCCCACTACGAACGGCCATATTCTACTCACTACCCGCGCCCAGGCCCTGGGCGACCTGGCCAAGAAGGTTGAGGTCACCCGCATGGATGCCGATGAAGGAGCCTTACTGCTGCTGCGCCGTGCCAATGCGATTGCCGATGACGCCGACCTGGTCGACGCCTCAGACCATGACCAGGCCCTAGCCCATACCCTCAATACCGAAATGGATGGCCTACCCCTGGCCCTCGACCAGGCCGGAGCCTACATTGAAGACCAGGTGCTTAGCCTAGACGAATACCTGGAGCTGTTTCGCACCGAAAAAGCCGAACTGCTGCAAGAACGGGGACAATTGGACCCAGATCACCCCAGCGTCACCGTAACCTTTACCCTGGCCTTTGAGAAAGTGGTTGCCGCCAGTGCCACCGCTGCCGCATTGGTGCGAGCCTGCGCCTTTCTAGCCCCCGATGCCATCCCTGAGGAAATTTTTAGTGAAGGGGCTGCAGCGTTTGAAGCGCCCCTCAGTACCCTGGCTGAGAGCAAACTGGCTCTATCCAAAGCCATTGCAGAAGCCGCTAGATTTTCCTTAATTAGCCGCAACCCGCTGACCAAAACATTGACTATTCATCGCCTGGTGCAGGAGGTGCTGAGATCGGCCATGGATGACAACCTCCAACGACAGTGGGCAGAGCAGGTCGTCGAGGCCGTAACGGCGGTGTTTCCCAATGCTGAATTTGAGAATTGGGTGCGGTGCGCTCGCCTAATTACCCAGGCCCAGGCCACCACACATATGAGCGCTGATTACGGGCTAGCCTCGGAAACAGCCGCTTTACTACTCATTCGCGCTGGCTATTACTACAACTCCCAGGGGCGGTACGGAGAGGCCGAACCCCTCTACCTGGAGGCCTTGACGATGTATAAACAGCTGTTGGGGGAGGCCCATCCCGCTATCGCCGATAGCCTCAATAACCTGGCCGCGCTCTATGGTTCCCAGGGGCGGTACGGGGAGGCCGAACCCCTCTACCTCGAGTCCTTAGCGATGTATAAGCAGCTGTTGGGAGAGGCCCATCCTGAAGTCGCCACCAGTCTCAATAACCTAGCAGGGCTCTATCGTTTCCAGGGGCGGTACGGGGAGGCCGAATCCCTCTACCTGAAGGCATTAACGATGCGGAAGCAGCTGTTGGGGGAGGCCCATCCCAAAGTCGCCATCAGCCTCAATGACCTGGCTACGCTCTATCGTTTCCAGGGGCGGTACGGGGAGGCCGAACCCCTCTACCTTGAGTCCTTAGCGATGAGTAAGCAGCTGTTGGGAGAGGCCCATCCTGAAGTCGCCACCAGTCTCAATAACCTAGCAGGGCTCTACGAATTCCAGGGGCGGTACGGGGAGGCCGAACCCCTCTACCTCGAGTCCTTAGTGATGCGGAAGCAACTGTTGGGGAAGGTCCATCCCGAAGTCGCCGCCAGCCTCAATAACCTGGCCGCGCTCTATGGTTCCCAGGGGCGGTACGGGGAGGCCGAACCCCTCTACCTCGAGTCCTTAGCGATGAGTAAGCAGCTGTTGGGGGAGGCCCATCCCAAAGTCGCCATCAGTCTCCATAACCTGGCTGCGCTCTATCGTTCCCAGGGACGGTACGGGGAGGCCGAATCCCTCTACCTGAAGGCATTAACGATGCGGAAGCAGCTGTTGGGGGAGGCCCACCCCGAAGTCGCCACCAGTCTCCATAACCTGGCTGCGCTCTATTGTTCCCAGGGACGGTACGGGGAGGCCGAACCCCTCTACCTCGAGTCCTTAGCGATGAGTAAGCAGCTGTTGGGGGAGGCCCATCCCTATGTTGCCAGTAGTTTGTTCAACTTGGGAGCCCTACGCTACAACCAGGGCCGCTACAGCGAAGCCCAGACACTACTCCTCCAAGCTCAACCTATTTACCTCACCAGCCTAGGCTCCCACCACCCCGCTACTCAGGCTCTCCAAAGCTGGCTTAATATGGTACAAGCGGCCTTGGACAGTCAGCCGCGCTAAGTCAGAGCCACCACTCCCGACCCCAAGCCTTTTCCACTAGCACAAAGGGGAGTCTGCTTGAGCCACCTAACGCTGAAGCCTAGTTATCTGGTCATCTGCCTAACCAGCAGTCAAGACAACCAGATAACCAAATGAAAAACCCCTTGCTAGAAAGCAGAACTAAATTGTCAACCAGGTAGTAACATCTGGTCATCTGCCTAACCAGCAGTCAAGATAACCAGATAACCAGATAACCAGATGAAAATTATCACTGTGACTGGGTATAAAGGGGGCTGCGGCAAATCCATGACGGCGATCCACGTTGCGACCTACTTCAGTCGCCTTGGTGATGTGGTGCTGGTGGATGGCGACCCAAACCGTACTGCGATCGCATGGAGCGATCGTGGCCAGCTGCCATTCTTAGTGGCAGACGAGCGCAAAGCTATGAAAGTGGTGCAGGGCCGTGACTTCATTGTGATTGATACCCCTGCCCGGCCTGACTCATCTGACCTTAAGGAATTGGCCGACGGTGCCGATTTACTGATCCTCCCCACGGTGCCCGATGTAGTTTCCTTAGAGCCAATGCTGCAAACGGCTAGCGACTTGGGAAACGCTACTTACCGGGCGCTACTTACCATCGTTCCTCCTAAGCCCAGTCGGGAGGGCGAGACTATGAGGGCTGAGCTGAGCGATAACGGGTTGCCGGTGTTCAAAACCATGATTCGCCGTGCAGCAGGCTTTCAAAAGGCTGCTCTTGCGGGGGTGCCAGTGTCAGCACTCACCGGGCGCGATCGCATGGGCTGGCTCGACTATGAGTCACTGGGCAAAGAAATCTTGGAGGTATTAGGTAATGGCTGAGCAGCAGGGCGGAAAGTACGGGTCACTGATTCGGCAGGCCAAACAGACAAAGCCAGATGACCAGCCATTTGGTTTACCAGATGGCCAAATAACCAGCAAACCAGATAACCAGACTACTGGTCAACCAGATGCGAATAGCCAAGTTAAAGAAAAACAGGTGAACCTCTGCGTCAAGGTGCCTGAGTCCTTAAGGCGGCACTGGGCCATCCAAGCAAAAATCCAAGACATCACCATGACTGATGTAATGGTTGAGGCTCTGACCCAGAAGTTTGGCTTGCCAGATGACCAGACAACCAGATAGCCAGATTAGTGGTTTGGGTGAGGGCGATCGCCCAAACTGGTTAACTCTGGTTGACACGAATCGCCGATCCTGTTCCATTAGACGGAAATCTTTAACCTTGCCTTAACGTCTTTGGTTGCGACGTGCATGATTTAACATGTGCTAATACCGCGTGCGATCAGCCTTTGAGCTAGCTGAGGCTTGGGTGGTGGTTGGAGCGTAATCCTGCCCAATACCGGGCCAGGCATAGATACACCCTGATGGAGCCCCACCGAGCCTGGTAGACACGGTGGGGCGCTTTTTTGCGGCAATAAAAAGCCCGCTGAGAAGCCAGCGGGTGTGTGGGTGTAATTTGCTTAGAGCAAAGACTTGGGCTGACCGACACGGCGATCGCCAGTGAATAGTGAGAGCCCCCCCCGCATATAGCAGATTAACCCACTGCTACATGCGGGGCGCTCTTTTAGTGGGGGATCTGTCTGGAACTCACACAGATCCCCCACCCCGCCAAATTAGCACAGCCACCGAGGGGCGGGCTAGGGCGCGATGGTCAAAGACCGGCCTTGGGCCAACGCAACCAATTGACTCAAGATTCTGTGAGTTCATTGCGCTTTCGCGATCAGCCTTCTGCCCCAAGGGCACACTGAGGGCAATCCTAGGGTTTTAGGCCATGGCTACTCTCATCGCCTCCTACAGCAGCTGCGCCTCTCGCATGACTGGGGGAGAACGACGGCTAGCCCAGCGGCTCGAAGCAAAATTAGAGGATGACCACTTGCTCTGGTATGACGTACCCGTTGGACCCAAAGCACTGCACCCTGATTTCATCCTCCTGCACCCCTCACGGGGTCTCTTCGTGCTGGAGGTCAAAGACTGGAAGCTAGACACCATCAAGGCGGCGAACCCTGATGAGTTTGAAATTGAAACCCAATCAGGTCAGCGCAAAACTGTTGATAGTCCCCTTGTCCAGGCGCGAGATTACGTCCTGGCTATGTGCTCCCTGCTGGAGAAAGACCCGGAGTTAGTGCAGCCCGAGGGCCGCTACCAGGGCAAGCTCATTTGCCCCTACGCTTATGGTGTAGTGCTGCCCAACATCACCCGCCGTCAGTTCGACTCACAACTGGCGCTGGGCCAGGTGATTCATGCCAACTTGGTCATCTGCAAAGACGAAATGACCGAGGCTGTAGACCCAGGGGCCTTTCAAGAACAGATCTGGGCCATGAGCCACTACAACTTTGGCACCACCCTCACCAACGAGCAGATCGATCGCATCCGCTGGCACCTATACCCAGAGATGCGAATCTCCGCCAAACAACTCTCTCTCTTCCCCAAGGAACCTGCCGACACCCTACAGACCGCTATCCCGCAGGTGCTCAAAGTCATGGACTTGCAGCAGGAGCAGCTGGCTCGCAGCCTGGGCGAGGGCCACCGAGTTATTCATGGTGTCGCTGGTAGCGGCAAAACCCTGATTCTGGCCTACCGCTGTCAACACCTGGCCGAAGCCATGCAGACCGTTTTGGTGCTGTGCTTTAACGTGGCGCTGGCGTCCCGACTGCGATCGCTGATGGCAGAAAAGGGGCTAACCAAGCTGGTTACCGTCCGTCATTTTCATGGCTGGTGTACCGAAGTGCTGAAGCAGCACCAGCTGCCGCGCCCTGATTACCGGCAATACAAAGGCGCTGAGTACATCCAACGGCTAGAGGCTGCGGTGGTGGCTGCCGTCGAGGCGGGAAAGATTCCCACTGGCCAGTATGGGGCGGTGATGGTCGATGAGGGCCACGACTTTGCACCGGAGTGGTTGAAGCTGGTCGCACAAATGGTGAACCCCTTCACCGATTCCCTGCTGGTGCTCTACGACGATGCCCAAAACCTCTACGGCCAACGGGCAAACCGTGAATTCAGCTTCAAGAGCGTGGGTATCAAAGCCCAGGGTAGAACGACTATCCTCAAGCTCAACTACCGCAACACCGCCCAGGTGCTGATGCTGGCCTACGAGTTCGCCAAAGAAGTCATGCAGCCCATCAGCCCTGATGAGGACATACCGCCGCTGGTGCAGCCCAACAGCGCCGGGCGCGAGGGGCCGGTGCCGGAGTTGGTAAAGTGCCGGAGCTATAAGGAAGAGGTAAATCACATCATCCAGAGAGCCCAGCAGCTGCAGGAGCGAGGCATCCCCTGGAATGAGATGGCGATTATCTACCGCGACAACTGGATGGGAGAGAAGGCATTCCAGCAGCTCCAGCAGGCTGGAATGCCTGTGACTGGCTCAACCAAAGCAGCAGCAGCCGTAACTTTGACCCCTCGACCCAAAGTATCAAGCTGATGACGATGCACGCCAGCAAGGGGCTAGAGTTTCCGGTGGTGTTTATCCCTGGGCTAGGCTATCTGCCAAACCGCTATAACGATGAGGCTGATGAGGCCCGGTTGCTCTATGTGGCTATGACCAGGGCGATTGAGGTGCTGGTGTTGAGCTGCGATCGCAAGTCGGTGTTTGCTGAGCGCCTGGATGGGGCGTTGGGGAAGGTGGGGTGAACAAGCAAGCTCACCTGTTGACCCGTGCGATCGCAGTGGGCTTGGGGTAAAGGAAGGTTGAAGATAACTGGTGCGATCGCGGGCGGAGTTGAATGGCTGGGTACACTGAGCTTCTCTACCTAATCCCCCTCCAGGAATGTCAGACAGGAAATTTCACTCCATTAAGGCGTTACCCTGCAATGACTACAAGGAAGCAGCGCCCGAAATGGATCGATCCATAAACTACGTCAAGTCCAAACAAAGGGTCGCTGACCATGGGGAGGTGTTTACCCCAGCATGGATGGTGGAGGCGATGCTTGACCTGGTGAAGCATGAGACAGAGCGTATTGACTCCCGCTTTTTGGAACCGGCCTGTGGAAGCGGCAACTTTCTAGTGCAGATCATACGGCGCAAGCTGGCGGCGGTGGAGCTTAAGTACAGCAAGTCTGACTTCGAGCGGCGGCACTATGCATTGCTTGGGCTGATGTGCATCTACGGGATCGAGCTGCTAGCGGACAACATTGTCGAGTGCCGTGCCAATGTGCTGGAGATTTTTGCCGAATACCTGGATCTGGATGAGGAAGACGATCTCTATCGGGCCGCATCCTATGTGCTGTCTCAGAACCTGGTGCATGGCGATGCCCTGACGATGCGTACCCACAACGACCAGCAAATTACCTTTGCCGAGTGGGGCTATTTGGGGAAAGGCAAGTTTCAGCGGCGCGACTTCCTGCTCGACTCCCTTACCCAATCATCAAGCTATGTAGTGGATTCCCCGTTGTTTGCCCACCTGGGGAAGCATGAGATTTTCACACCGATGAAGACCTACCCGCCAATGACGGTGAGCGAGCTAGTCGCTGCCGAACACGGTGACGTGCTGAAGGAGGACTCTCTATGAGTGATCAGGTTGGCTTCGCGCTGCGTGGACGCAACCCGGATGTGCTGACGTGTATTGCTAACCTCTCAAACGATGAGGTGTTTACGCCGCCGGAGTTTGCTAATCGGATGCTAGATACGGTGGCGGAGGCGTGGGCGGCGAACCATGGCGGGGCTAACTTGTGGGCAGATAAAACGGTGCGGTTTCTCGACCCCTGCACAAAGTCGGGAGTGTTTTTGCGGGAGATAACCAGCCGCCTAGCGGAGGGGCTCAAGGCAGAGATACCAGACCTTCAGGAGCGCGTAGATCACATCGTCACCCAGCAGGTATTTGGCATCGGCATCACCCATCTCACCAGTTTGTTGGCAAGGCGAAGTGTGTATTGCAGCAAGCACGCTAATGGGGAGCATTCCATTGCTAAAAGCTTGAATAGCAATGAGGGCAATATCTGGTTCCAGCGTACGGAGCATAGTTGGGGTGCCACAAAATGCAAGTTCTGTGGCGCGCCAAGAGCAATTTGGGATCGTAAGGCAGAACTTGAGAACTATGCTTATGCGTTTATTCACACCGATAACATAAAAGCTCGGGTTGCCAAATTGTTTGGAGGTGAAATGCAATTCGACGTGATTATCGGGAATCCCCCGTATCAGATGAAGGGAGGGGCAGGTGGTACAAGCGATTCATCCATCTACCACTTGTTTGTGGAGCAGGCGAGGCGGCTGGAGCCGCGCTACCTCAGCATGGTTATTCCTTCGCGCTGGATGGCTGGTGGGCGTGGATTAGAAGATTTTCGCAAGGAAATTCTTGGTTGTCGACAGATCAGAACATTGGTCGACTACCCGAACTCGGCTCAGGTTTTCCCTGGCGTCGATTTGAAGAGTGGAGTCTGCTACTTCTTGTGGAGCCGTGAGTATTACGGAGATTGTTTGGTTACCCTCATTCGTGATGATATCGCGGTTGGCCCTACGGAGCGCAAGCTCGATGAGTACGACATATTTATCCGAGATGTCCGTTCTACAAGTATTCTCAAAAAGGTTCTTAAGATGCATGAGCCTAGCTTTCAGGAATTGTTGACGGGCGATACTCCATTCGGACTAGCCTCTAACTTCACTGCTTTTAGGCGTGGTGATCCTGATGATGGCGAGGTGAGGATTTACTCCAGATCAAATGCGGGTCGCCGAACAGGAGCAATGAAGCGCTCGCTCATAGCTAAGAACACACATCTCATCGACACGTGGAAAGTGCTTGTACCGAAAGCCGGGCCAGGTAACAGCGGTGGGCACGTTCTACCTGACATGGTGCTAGGCAAGCCGAGTGTTGCCGAACCAAATTCCGTTTGCACTCAAACATGGATTGTTGCTGGACCCCTGACATCAAAGAAGGAATCTGAGATTGTTGCTGGCTATATACAGACAAGATTTTTCCGTTTCCTTGTGTCGCTGCGGAAAATTAGTCAAGACGCAATGAGAGGCGTTTATCGGTGGGTTCCACAACAGGAATGGAATCAGGACTGGACGGACGATGTGCTCTATATGAAGTACGGAATAACAAAGGATGAGCAGGAGTACATCGCAACGATGATCAGGGCAATGGACGAGTGTAATGACTAAGACCATCGAAGAAATCCTTTCGCCTAAACCAGAAGCTAGGCTGCGGGTTTACTCCTACTCTATTGATGACGAAGCTCACCAGGGGCTTCTAAAAGAGCGTCTTGTCCTACCTATCTTGTTGGCTAACGCGCCTCCTGATTCTTTTGCATAAGCTATCCCAACACATTACGCGCAAGGTCTATACTTTCGTCCCGACCCAAGAATGGACTAGGAAGTGGACAGATAAGGCTCTTTACGAGAAATATGGCATCACTTCTAGTGAGATCGCGTTCATCGATCAAGTTTTCCGTCCAATGGACCTCGCCAACCCCTTATAACAACGAGGAAGCAAGTGTCAGAAAGTAACCCACTCGATAAACTGCCGTCGCCTGACTTCTCAACGAAACGCATTTACGCCTACCAGTTGAGCCTCAGCGAGCTTGCTAGGCGTATCAAAGTTGGCGAAACCGAACGTTCGGTTCGTAGCCGCGTGAAGGAGCAGGTGAACACGGCTGGCCTATCGGATGTGGTGAAAATCTTGATGGACGAACCTGCCGTTGCGGCGGACGGGCGGACCTTCAGAGACGTTGATGTCCATGAGGTCCTCAAGCGGATGCCCGGGGTTACGCACCGGACAGAGGGCGGAGGGGTGGAGTGGTTTGAGTGTTCTCTGGAGCAAGTCCAATCCGCCTACAATAGCGTCTACGCAGGGGAGACCTTCACCAGGGTTCGCGACAAGAGTTTTGGTCTCAGAGGCGAACAGATTCGAGCTATTGAGATGGCCGATGCCTACCTTACCTTCGCGTTGGCCGACGGGCGAGAGGCACGGTTCCTGTGGAATGCAAAGATGCGCTTCGGAAAAACCTTTGCTGCTTATCACCTAGCCATGCGCCGCAATGCGAAGCGGGTGTTGGTCGTCACCTACAAGCCGGCCGTCGAAGACGCGTGGCGGACCGATCTGGAGACGCACACCGACTTCGAGGGGTGGGTCTTCTTTTCTCGTGCGTCCACCGAGGACCCTTCATTCATTGCGACCGACACCCCGCTTGTCTGTTTCTCGTCCCTCCAAGACTTGCGGGGGCGAACGGTGGATGGCGCAATCAAGGAGCAGAACCAGTGGATACACGACGTAGTGTGGGATCTCGTCATCGTGGACGAGTATCACTACGGCGCGTGGAACGATGCCACCCAAGAGCTTCTGTCGGGCGAGGTAGGAGGCGGAGAAACTGAGCTCGCGAACGCACGCGGGGCTGATTCGGAAGAAGATGATTCAAAGGATCTCGTTGAACGGCTAGACAACATCAAGGGTAAAGTCTTCCTTTGCCTCTCCGGCACGCCATTCCGGGCAATAGCGAGCAATGAGTTTTCTGACGAGCAGATCTTCAACTGGACCTATACCGACGAGCAGAGAGCCAAGGAAGAGTTCGCGGCCAACTATCCTGACCAACGGAACCCCTACGGTGCGCTGCCACAGATGAACCTTCTCGTCTATCAGCTACCTAAGAAACTTCGTGAGGTGGCAATCGGAGGCAAGCGCAATGAGTTTGATCTCAACACCTTCTTTGCAGCTACGGGCAACGGCAAGAGAGCATCATTCACACATAGGGACCAAGTTCAGGCTTGGTTGGACTGGCTCAGAGGCCAAGACGTAGGTGCCGCCGTTCAAGTTTTGGATGTAAGCACTGCCAAGCCATTCCCGTACGCGGACACCAACGTCCTTCCTTACATGAACCACTCAGTTTGGTTCCTACCAGCAGTCGCGTCTGTATTTGCGATGCGGAATCTCCTAGCTGAGCCTCACAATGCCGTTTCTTGGGGACAATTCACTGTATTGCCAGTGGCGGGCAAACAAGCTGGTGATGGTGCTGACGCGCTACCACCTGTCCGAGAAGCTATCTGTAGCGGCTACGATACGAAGACAATCACGCTCACATGCGGAAAACTCTTGACCGGCGTCACAGTACCTCAGTGGTCAGCCATTTTGATGCTCAAAAACCTCGAGGCACCTGAGAGTTACTTCCAGGCTGCGTTTCGCGTTCAGTCCCCATGGTCAGTGTGGAACCCGGATGGCACCAATCCTAACGAAGAGAGAGTTCTTAAGCCCGCCTGTCTGGTGCTAGACTTCGCACCGACACGGGCTCTTCGTCTCTTCGCCGATTACGGCATGCGGTTAGGAAGAGGTATGGACGCCGACAACGACGTTAAGGAGTTAAGCAAATACTTGCCGGTCCTCGGCTTTGATGGCACAAGGATGCAGCCAGTGGATGTGGACGAGATCATCGATACCGCTTTTCAAACTACCACTGTCGACACCCGCTGGATGCAGTCTAGGAAGTTCATCAACCCAGACGCTTCAAAGCTTGAGCTACTCAGTGAGGAGGTTCGACGGGCACTTATTTGCGTTACAAAGCAGCGGCAATCGGACCGCAGTGCTGATGAAGATGAAAACGTCATTAACAAAACACCGGAACTTAAGGAGGGTGAAGGAAATACTAGCAACGACAGTGAAGATGGCGGCTCAAACACCGATCAAGAGGACGATCTGCCAGAAGAAGACCTTGCGAATCGACTGAGCTTCATCGCGAAGCGCATTAACGCATTCATGTACTTATCTGACGACATTGAAAAGAACCTCAAAGATGTTTTAGCCACGGACGAGGCTGAACTCTTTCGCATGGTAATGGAACTCCGGAAGGACGAAATGGCCGCCCTTGTAGATGCGGGCCTATTCCACGAGCAGGCAATGCGACTTGCAATCCATCAGTTCAGGCGCGCCGATGTCGCTTCCTTCCGTTATACCGGCCTTGATCCGCGTTCTGGCCCCGAGAGCATTAAGGGAAGCACGGATGCCTAAGCCCACCATCGAAGAAATCCTCGCACCCAAACCTGAAGCCCGGCCGCGTATTTATGCCTGGACACCAGATGATCCGCCAGCTGTGTACGTCGGTCTGATCAAAGTGGGCCAGACAACGCAGGATGACGTAAACGCTCGTATCCGTCAGTCACAAGGGCAGATGCAGCAGGCCTACATCCTGCATTTAAACGAGCTCGCTGTACGTGTGGATGGCACACTTTTCCGAGACAGTGATGTGCGCCAGCGCCTAATCGAAAAAGGTTTCGAAAACGTTGTTATAAGGTCATCGCGCGAATGGATGCGCTGCACACCCGAAGATGTGAAAACGGCGGTAATCGAGCTACAGAATGGCTTGCGTTTTACGGGCAGGCATCACGAAACCTTCCCGATGCGCCGCGAACAGGCGGAAGCCGTGAACAAGACGCATGCGTACTTCCACTCGATTTGGAATGAGGATATGCACGCTGTTCCGCGCTTTCTCTGGAACGCAAAGATGCGTTTCGGCAAAACCTTCACCACCTACCAGCTGGCTAAAAAGCTGGGTGCTAAACGTGTGCTTGTAGTGACCTTCAAGCCAGCCGTTGAGGATGCGTGGCAGACGGACTTAGAATCCCATGTGGACTTCAACGGGTGGCAGTACCTCTCAAAATCCTTTGGGCGCGACCCCACCCAGATTGATCGCCGTCATCCCGTTGTCTATTTCGGCTCTTTCCAAGACCTCCTGGGCTGTGATAACGCTGGGAACATCAAAGCCAAAAATAAATGGCTGTACAAAGAGACATGGGACCTGGTGGTGTTTGACGAGTACCACTTTGGCGCGTGGCGGGAAACCGCGAAGGAGCTGTTTGAAGGCGAGGAAGATGCAATCTCTCGGATAGAGGCCCGCCTCGATGATGACAAGCGATTGAAGGAGAAAATCGCCGACTTGCAGGAGCCATTGGAGCAGGAGAAAGACTTTCTACCCATCACTACCAAGGCCTATCTGTACCTGTCGGGAACACCGTTTCGGGCGCTATCCACAGGCGAGTTCATCGAAGAGCAGATCTTCAACTGGACCTACACAGACGAACAGCGGGCCAAGGAAGAGTTCGCGGCCAACTATCCTGACCAACGGAACCCCTACGGTGCGCTGCCCCAGATGCGCCTGCTGACCTACCAGATGCCAGATGAGCTGCTGGCGATCGCCAGCGCCGGGGAGTTTGACGAGTTCGACCTCAACGCCTTCTTCGAGGCCTCTGGCACCGGCACCGCTGCCCAGTTCAAACACAAAAGCGACGTTCAAAAGTGGCTCGAAATTATTCGCGGCAGCTACGCCCCCCAGTCAGTTGAATCTCTGAAGACCGGCAGCAGGCCACCCTTTCCCTACTCCGATGTGCGCCTGCTGCCCTACTTACAGCACTCCTTCTGGTTCCTACCCAACGTCGCCGCCTGCCACGCCATGGCCAACCTACTGGCCGAACGGCAAAACACCTTTTGGCACGACTATAGGACGATCGTTGCCGCTGGCACCTCGGCGGGGATTGGCCTGGAGGCATTGCCGCCCGTCCGCAAGGCGATTGGCGGCGGCTTCGAGACCAAGACCATTACCCTTTCGTGCGGCAAACTTACCACTGGCGTAACGGTTTCACAGTGGTCATCTATCCTGATGCTACGCAACCTCAAGTCACCGGAGACCTACTTCCAAGCCGCCTTTCGCGTACAGTCGCCCTGGTCAATCAAAAACCCCAACGGCGACAACCCCAACGAAGAAGAGATCCTCAAGCCCGCCTGTTTCGTGTTTGACTTTGCCCCCACCCGCGCCCTGCGGCAGCTCTCAGAGTATGGCATTGGCCTGTCGCCTAGTGAGCCAAACCCAGAGAATGCGGTTAAAGACCTCGTGTCATTCCTTCCCGTGCTGGCCTACGACGGTGCAAACATGACCCAAATTGACGCGGGCGGCATTCTCGATATTGCCATGGCGGGCACCTCGGCCACGCTGCTGGCTCGCAAATGGGAGAGCGCTCTGCTGGTGAACGTGGACAACGACACCCTGCGCCGCATTCTGAACAACCCCGAGGCCCTGGCCGCCGTGGAGCGTATTGAGGGTTGGCGGGCGCTAGGCGACAACATTATCGAGACGATCATCAACAAAAGCGAGAAGGTGAAGGGTCTGAAGAAAAAGGCAAAGGAAAACGAAGACGGCTTGACGGCTAAGGAGAAGAAAGAACTCACCGACGAGGAAAAGGAGTACAAATCTAAGCGCAAGCAAATCCAGGAGAAGCTGATCAAGTTCGCCACCCGCATCCCAGCGTTCATGTACCTGACCGACTTCCGAGAAAACACCCTCCAGGATGTGATCACCAAGCTAGAGCCGGACTTATTCCTGACCGTCACCAGCCTTACGGTCAAGGACTTCCATCTGCTCGTGGATCTAAAGGTGTTCAACACCGAGCACATGAACCTGGCCGTGTTTGCGTTCCGGCGTTACGAAGACGCATCACTCCGGTATACCGGTATTGAGAGCCATCGAGATCTAACCCATTATGGGCTGTACGACACCGTAGTGGAGAGGGAGTGAAAAGTTTTCTGCCCCATAATTAAGTCTATTAGGCTTAATATCTTCAAGGAGAGAACACCACTCCATTAATCGTTGTGGGGCGATCCGCTATTTGGGTTCTTACTTGCACAGGAAGAATACTGAAAGAACGTGAAAACTGGACTTGAAGAATGAGTGATCGTACATATTGGCTATGTCTCTTCAACCACACCACCTGGCAAGAGTTTTTAGACGCTGGCGGGGCAGTGATGGGCTTTCCAGAGACCAGACAAAATACTGTTAGGCAAATTAAACCAGGAGACTACCTCTTGGCTTACATGACGGGAGTCTCTCGATGGATAGCAGTGCTGGAGGTAATGGATGAACCTTATGACGATCTCACCCATATTTGGAAGCAAGCACTGTTCCCTTGCCGGGTCAAGGTTCAGGTAATTACCAGCGTTGATATTGAATCAGGAATACCAGCACTTTCTCTGAGTAAAAATCTCAAGATGTTTGACAATATGAAAACGCCTAACTGGGGGTTATTATTCCGTACCGCTCCAAAGAAGTTAATCTCTGAAGATGGTGAGGCGATTGTCAAGGCCGTTGAGGATGCGGCGGCGTAGAGATTCTAGAAAATAAATGTTGGTGGCTAGACTTAATCACATAGGCAAATATGTAGCGGTTCTCATTCGGATGAGGTATTGGGTAGCTGCCCAGATCTACAACGTCTTGGAAAAATCAGGCTCCTTGCCTCAGCTCGTAAACCCGCTGCCATTCTTCAGTCGTAACCTTGAAATTGGTGGAGTTGGGTTGGCGAATCACTATCAAGGTGCTCAAAACAGGGTCTTGCTTTAGCTCACTCCGCAGCAGAGGCCGATCCAACAACTTATCGGTAAAGCGAATGGTGGCAAACGGTTTCTCCCCTAAGCGAGACTTATCCAGCCAGTAGCCAATATCCGGCAAATCTGCCATCAGCTTGGGAACTTCGATTATGTCTGCGATCGCATATAACCCCGCCTCTTTGCCCGATATCCAGATCAGTACCCCATCACCAGGCTGCATCTCTTTGGCGTACCGGGTGACCAACCAGGGCATCTGGGTAAAGTCTCGAATGCCGTCAATGATGCGGTAATACTTTGGGTTTCCCTGGAAGAGCCAGTAAGCCATGGATGTACATCGCCAGAACGTCTCTAGATAAGGGTATGTCACCTGGCCTCTACAACTGCGCGATCGCATCCACCTTCTCTTCCTCCGACACATCGAGATACCGCTGGAGCGCCGCCATTGACGACCACCCGCCCAGGTCTTGAATCGCTTTCAGCCGGACCCCCGCCTTATCCAACCGAGTCGCCCAGGTGCGCCGGTTGCTGTGGGTGCTGTAGCCCCGCAGTCCTAAGAGATCGCACGCCTTACGCAGCGCCGCATCACAGGCCTGCCGAGTAATCGGCCCTTGCCCATCCCGCCCTGGAAACAGATACCCCCGACTTGGCAACTCTGCCGCCTCCAGCACCGCCCTCAACTTGGGGTGAATTGGCACTGCTCGCGTCCGCTTTGTCTTCGTCGTCGCCTTGCGCAGCACCAGCGTATTGCCTACCACGTCCTCCGCCCGCAGCTGTCGCGCCTCGCTCACCCGGCAGCCGGTGTAGTAGCAGATCGAGAAGAGCGATCGCATTTTAGGGCTGAGTTCCCCCATCACCTGCTCGAACTGATCCGCCGACCAAATTTCCGCCTGGTCGTGGCGATTTTGCTTCGGCACCGGCTCACCTCAGAACTGGATCCAAACTACTCTTGAAAATGTTGATTTGCTCTTTTTGATATTTTAGCAAGTTCAGTTTATCGGAGTTGTGAGGGTTTCGGCGGTTTGGCACAAAATCGGAGCAAAGTACCAGAACTTGTTGAGAAGTAACCCCTGTTATTGATAATAGCAAATGCCAGCTGATTGGATCCAATCAGCTGGCATGCAGAAGTGTGGAGTGCTCGTCGGATGATGAAGCTTAGTTAAGCGGCTTCATCCTCTAACGGTGGCTCTGGCAAGTCTTTGTTTCCCTGCTGAGAGATATTCATTAAGGTTTGGTTGATAAAGTCAACATTAGCCTCTACGACAGGAGCCATCTTTTCAACTGATGTGCGCAAGTCATAGTCATACTTATGTCGATCCTCAGAGTGTTGGAGAAGAAGCGCAGCTGATTCTCGATACTCTGGAAATTGACCTGTAAACATTTTTCGAAGGTTAGCGGGAGGTACATCGACGCCAGTCCACCACTCGATCATCCATTTAATACGTTCAGCCCAGGATTTAGGACCTGGGACTGGGCGTGTGCTACGTGCCATTCGGAAAAAGTAATTGTGATTAACTGGTCCACGTGCTGAACGTCCCCAATCTAACCATTGACGTACATACCCATAGAGATCCTTGTTGCCAAACTGGAGATTAGGTAGCTCTACCCAAAACCCATCATTGTTTAGCAGTACTGTCGGCATAGATGATCCAGTTTTATAGTCATCAACGCCATGATGGACATAAAATCTTATCTCGTCTGCCTTTCCATTAGCCCTTAATTCATCCGCCGGTATAAAGCCATTGGAGTATAGGTATCCTTCCTTAAAAGTTTTCCCAATCTCAAGCTCATAAAACGTGCGTGACCGAGATGGAAAAATAACAGAGAAGGCGATACTCAAGAATCGCTGTAGCTCTTGAGCCATCGCTCTTTCAGGCCGTGTCTTTTCGGTATAACCTAACTTTGCTGCAGAACTTCGGATGTAAATCGTGTCTTGTTCAACTCGCCACCGCTGCATCTCCATAGCATAAATAACTTGTGACCAATGAACCGATTTCTCGTGATAATTGACAGTAGCTGGCTGTCTATCAGATTCATCCTTAAGCTGTGCTTGTAAGTTGAGCAGACGTAGTAAAATCGGAATGTTTTGTGGTACCGGAAATTCATCCGTGCCCAAAACATCTCGATATAAAAACTTGGCCATTGCAATTGCTACACTCACTCGCTTTTGCTGAGAAGCTGCTTTTCCGCCGGTAAAGTCTAGATACCTGTGTATGCGTTTAATATCGTTATCAGCTGTGTCATAAGCTTGCTGCTTTCCTGATTCTTCGGCAAAACGAAATGCTTCAAAATTATCGAAATCCCTAAGTCTAAATTTAAGCTGACATACAGAAATCAATGCCTCAAAGCATAAATCTTCTAACGATACACCTTCATATCGATGAAGCCAGCCCATATATTGGCGTATTTTCTCAACTTCCCCTTTCAGTGCGCCTGGGGTAACTTTTTTCCCTGGCTTGTTCGCCCGATGGTTAGAGTAATCTAGGATTTGTTGAGCCAAGCGGTCGTTGGTGTAATCATTAGGAAACCTCTTTGCCCCAAGTTGGTGAACTGGTGCTTGCTCCTGACTCAGCTTTAGACCAGATGGGCTAGCTTTTTTTTCAACTGGGCGATCTCTAAAGGTTCGCAAGGTAATTTCTGCTTTAGCAATATATCCAAAGAAACCTTCTGCTATTGCCCACTCTAACCAGCTGTTAACCTTCGATATGTATGTTTTTTTGCTTCGATCGGTGATGGAAATACTTGCTAAGTAATCAGCAAAGATC
This sequence comes from Nodosilinea sp. FACHB-141, assembly GCF_014696135.1. Classification (NCBI taxonomy): domain Bacteria; kingdom Bacillati; phylum Cyanobacteriota; class Cyanophyceae; order Nodosilineales; family Nodosilineaceae; genus Nodosilinea; species Nodosilinea sp. FACHB-141. The sequence goes on from NZ_JACJPP010000024.1 coordinate 22,473, forward strand.
TGTAGTAGGTGCTGATTATTGTTCATTTCTACAGTCTCAAGAAAATCCAAAGCCAGTTGGAAATCTTCAGCGGTTGCTCTTTGCCCAGAAATGTGAGGGCCACCTAAAGCTGGCACGATATACCTGACAATTATGCTTTTAAAGAAGGAGGCTTGCTTGGCATCGAGGGTTAGAGTGTACTCAGCAAAGGCCTCCAGTGTTGTAGCTGCGTGTCTGGGGTAGACCATCTCTCCGGTAGGTGCTGGAGGCTCAGTAGAATTAGGGTATTCGGGTTTAGCTTCAGGTTCAGGAAACGGCAGATAGCCATGCTCTCGAACCGAATTTAGTAAGGCCCTTAGCAGCCGACGCACACGAGTTTCCTGAGCTTCAGATCGCTCATAGATTCGCAAGACCCGAGTGGCAATAGTCAAAGCCTCTTGCAGGTATTCCAAAGGCACCTGCTCTAGGTAGGTTAGTCCGGCCTCAATCTCATCTACCCTCAAAGGATTATGGAGGGGCACCGGTCCGCCACAACCAGGTACGAAATATTGGACGATCGCGTAAAGCGCGGACTTTCGGATTTGTTCATCTAGTGGCTGCAGGTAGATCTCAACAATTTGCCGAGTTGAATAAGTCAGCTCCTGAGAACTAAGAGGCCCAACAGGGATGTCACTGCAAAGATCTAGAGGAATAAGATTTTCAGGTATAGGGAGAGATCCCTGTTGTCGTCCCCAGTCAATAAGGCCTCGCAGGTTGCGGCGAACTCGCTCTTGTTGTGCTTGCGATGTATTGTTAGATTCAAATATTGGAGACAAGACTTCTGGGATGCGGTTTAGTTCTTCAGCCTTCATATTCGCTAGGAAAGATAACCCAGCATCAACATCCTGGTTTGATAGTTTGGTTCGCTTGTTGGCTAATGGACATGGTCCGCCCATTCCAGGGACCGCGTAACGAAATAATGCATTCCGAAAGTCGTGCATTTCTGATGCTTCATCCTGTTCATCAAGATGTTTGTAGTAGCGTGTGCAAAGTGTTTTAGCTTGCATGGTTAAACCTAAAGGTAAGAATTGCGTAGTGGTATAGCAGGTTGATACATGTGCATTCCTGCTATGAAAACCTGCTTAGTAAAACTGAGCTATCGGCTTTATAGTTGCAAGCCATAGGCATGCGTGAACCTCAAACTTGCTCAATCAATTGGCCGAATAGTTCAAAAATACTATAGTGATGATATTTTATGTTGCTTTAATTTGCAATCTAATTTGCTCTGAAATTTAGTGCAAATATCTCTTTTCTTTTGGTTTTTATGTTCCCGCTGTATTCCCACGGTACTCCCGTGATATTCCCACAGTAATACCGTGATGCTCTGACGATAATTCGGCGATATTATCGCGATAATATCGCCGAATTATCGCGATAATATGATGCAACCATTGCTTCTTTAGTTTTATTTGTACTGGTCAATAATTGCGCTAATGGCCAGACTACCTTTTCTAGTTGCTAATGATTAGGCTAGACAGCTGGCGTAGAACCTTGTTCAAATTTATGATTGTGGTAGAAATGTAATTTTTGCTATGAAGAGAGACGCCTGCAAGGCAAAACTACTTGTTCTAACTTGATTCTGAAGAATTATTTCATTGGATAGTTTAGCTGGATTTGAGTGATAGCATAGATCTATTAAATGATCTGTATAAGGTAATAAAGGAAATGATTAGCTATTTAGTTTTTAGATGAGCGTCTAGTTCGACGACGCAATACTATTACGCTCGTAATGCAATATTTCCCAAGGTAAAATAATTGATTTGTAAGGGTTTAAGGGCTGTTGAGGGTAGTGATGGGCTAAAACCCTTGCTCAACACGGCCAAAATCGCTGAAATCCTTATATAGCAATGGTTTTGCTTGGGTCGTTTAATGAGGGAGATGATGGCTAGCCGTCATCCCCCTTCTTGTTGAAAAGGCAGAAGTGCCCCTCTCAGTTTGACAGTGTTGTTAGTATTTTGATCGGGGGCTTGGTAGAGCTCAATATTTTGCCTTGTAGTGATTTTGGTTAGTCTTTCCATCTGGTAGCGGCGGACTGTACTTGTGCTCATCAGTGCTGTAGCTTGGCGTCGAACCGATAAGGAGCCATCTCAAATTTATCTTTGAGAAAAAACACAGCTGTTTGTTGTTTTAAAGATCTTGTTTGAATACTGTTTGTAGCGCTTCAAAGATATTGATGTACAAGGCTTTCAGCGATCGTTTCGGCAGAGCTCTGCCGAAAGTGACCTCGTTTCAGCAGGATTCTGCCGGGTTATGCCCGTTTTCTGGCAGAACTCTGCCGAGCATTTTTGAGCAGAGGCTCAGCTAAGTGGGAAGACCAGTGCACTTCGATACCCCACTGCATAGGCTATGAGAAAATGTGCTCTGTGCCAGTAGAGCTAAAAAATGGACTAGATTTGGCCCGTTCTGCTCTGTGCCAGTTGTCTCAAAGCCTGATTCCGCTGTTCTATCTAAAAGTCGTAGCCAAACCTCTCTATTGACTTGAATGCTTTGTGTAGAGAGGTCTTTCGCAGCAGGTCCAACCGTGGAGTAGTTGCGGCGCGGGGCAGCTATTCAGCTCGAACTGCTTCTAATTTTACCAACGAGCATAGGGCGACGTTTCCGTCGCCAAAAACCTTATTAGCTTTTGCTCAATAGTTCACGAGTCCTCAGAAAAGCTGTGCGTTGGTCAAATGTGTCGATTTAGTCAATGCTTGACATAGATTTGTGCAAATGAGATTGCAAACTTAAGTTTTCTCCTGCTTTATATCCCTCACCCCCGGATTGTTGATTAGAGCAGGCGGTGGTAGCCTCAAAAGTCGTGAAACCCCTCTTGCTGCTCAGGATGCTTGATTAAGCCATAGGGGACAACTCATTTTGCAATTAACTGATAGGTGCAGCTATGGCATTACGTCTCAAACTGCCCGCCTGGTCTATAGGGGTGCTCCTACTGGGGCCAATTCTGACCGGATGTGCCTCAAGCTCAACTGGGTCAAGTGCTTCTACGCCAGCCTCCAATGCTTCTGCAGAGCAGATAGTCCTGGCGATTGGAGGAGAGAGCGAGGAAGGGTATGACCCTACCCTAGGCTGGGGCCGCTACGGTTCACCCCTGTTTCAGAGCACATTGCTGCAGCGCGATGAAAACCTTGAAATCGTCAATGACCTGGCGACCGACTACACCGTTAGCGAAGACGGCAGAACCTGGACGGTGACGATTCGCCAAGACGCTCAGTTTTCTGATGGGGAGCCGCTGACAGCAGCCGATGTTGCCTATACCTTCAACAAGGCAGCAGAGAGCGGCGGCCTGACCGATGTAACGGTACTAGAAGAAGCTGTCGCCACTGACGACTACACGGTGGAGCTGCGGCTGAAGCAGCCCCAAAGCACCTTCGTCAACCGCCTGATCACCGTGGGCATTGTGCCGGAGCACGCCCATGGTCCTGACTATGCTCGCAACCCCATTGGCTCTGGCCCCTATCAACTTGTCCAGTGGGACGAGGGGCAGCAGCTGATTGTCGAAGCTAACCCCAACTATTACGACGAAGCCCCTGGAATTGGGCGACTCGTTTTTCTATTTACCGAAGAAGACGCTGCCTTTGCGGCGGCCCAAGCTGGACAGGCCCAGGTGGTCAGCGTACCTCAGTCGCTGGCGGTGCAGAGCATTGAGGGCATGAAGCTCTACGACGTTGCCAGCGTGGATAACCGGGGGCTGATGTTTCCCTTTCCTGACGGGGGGAGTAAGACTACGCCAGACGGTAAACCCGTGGGCAACGCCGTCACCTCAGATCGGGCAATTCGGCAGGCGGTGAACTACGCCGTGGATCGGCAGGCGTTGGTAGACGGGGTGTTGGAGGGCTACGGATCGCCTGCCTACGGCCCAGTAAGCGGCCTGGCTTGGGAAGAACCGAGTGCCAATATTAAAGATGCTGACCCGGAGCGCGCTAAGCAGATTTTGGCAGATGGGGGCTGGAGCGACAGCAATAGCGATGGTGTCGTTGAGAAAGATGGCTTAAAGGCCGAATTCACCCTACTCTACCCAGCTAGCGACAGTACTCGCCAGGCTTTGGCGTTGTCGGTTGCGGAAATGCTCAAGCCTGTGGGTATTCAGGTCAATGTTGAGGGCAAGAGCTGGGATGAGATTACTCCCCTAGCGCACAGCAACGCGGTGCTGTTTGGTTGGGGCAGCCACGACCAGACGGAGATGTACAACCTCTACCACAGCAAAGCGGCCCAGGGCGATTTTTACAACGCGGGCTACTACGCCAACCGGGCCATTGACCAAAGGCTAGACCTGGCGATGGGGGCCCCTTCAGAGGCAGAAGCGATCGCATTCTGGCAAGCGGCCCAGTGGGACGGCCAGGAGGGGTTCACGGCCAAGGGCGATGCCGCCTGGGCCTGGCTGGTCAACCTCAACCACACCTACTTTGTCCACGAGTGCCTGGACATCGGCCAACCCCAGGTTGAGCCCCACGGCCACGGCTGGCCCGTTACTGCCAACATTGCTAGCTGGACCTGGACATGCAACTAAAGCCAATTCTGCTGTTTTTCGGCTACAAGCTAGTGCGGCTGGCGCTGCTCCTGGTCGCCGTAGCGGTGCTAACCTTTGGCCTGATGAGCCTGTCACCCATTGACCCGGTGCAAGCCTACGTTGGGGCCGACGTGCTGCAGGTCAGTGCCGCCCAGCGAGAGCTGATCGCTCAGCGCTGGGGCCTGGATCAGCCGATGATTGTGCGCTTTTGGGACTGGTTTGGGCAAATCATTCAGGGCAACTGGGGCACCTCAATGGTGTTTAACCAGCCGGTTTTGCAGGTGATCGGCCAGCGGTTTCAGGTGTCGCTACAACTGCTTGCAATCGCATGGCTCCTGTCTGGTCTGCTGGGGCTAGTGCTGGGCGTGCTGGCCGGGGCTTTTGAGGGCACCTGGATTGACCGGGGCATTCGTCTCTATGCTTACACTCTGGCGTCGTCGCCGACGTTTTGGGTGGCGCTGCTGCTGCTGATTCTCTTTTCGGTGTCACTGCGGCTGACCCCGATTTGCTGTGCAGCTCCGCCGGGGGTGCTGGCCCAAAACGTTACTTTCTGGCAGCATCTGCACCATCTGCTGCTGCCCGCCCTCGCCCTGAGCATCATTGGCATTGCCAGCATTGCCCTCCACACCCGCCAGAAGCTGATCGATGTGCTGCACAGCGACTATGTGCTGTTTGCTCGCGCTCAGGGCGAGAGCCTCTGGGGTATCTTGCGGCACCACGGACTGAGGAACATCCTGCTGCCCGCGTTAACCCTGCAATTTGCCTCCCTCAGTGAGCTATTTGGCGGCTCGGTGCTGGTGGAGCAGGTGTTTGCCTATCCGGGGCTAGGGCAGGCGACCGTGCAGGCAGCGTTGCGCAGCGATGTGCCGCTGCTGGTGGGCATCGTTTTCTTTAGCGCCCTGTTTGTTTACACCGGCAATACCTTGGCCGATCTGTCTTACCAGGTGATTGACCCACGCATCCGCATTGGCGGCAGGACGACCGCATGACCACCCTTGCACCTCCCCAAATTCGCGCTGCCAAACAGCGGAGCAGTCGACGGCAGCAGACCCTTTGGACCATTGGGCTATGTGCCTTCTTTTTAGCGGCCATCATCTTCAGCACCTGGGTGATTGGCGATGCTGGACTTAGCCCGGTATTGACCCAGCGCAACCAGCCCCCCTCCCTAGCCCATCCCTTTGGCACCGACTGGTTGGGGCGAGACATGCTGACGCGATCGCTCCACGGCATGTCCCTCAGCCTGCGGGTGGGTCTGCTGGCCGCCACCGCCAGCGCGCTGATTGCCACTCTGCTGGGGTTAGCGGCAGGCACGTTGGGCGGCTGGGTTGATGCCGTTATCTGCTGGATTATCGACGTGTGCTTTAGCCTGCCCCACCTGGTGCTGCTGATTTTAGTTGCCTTTGCGGTCGGGGGCGGCACCCGGGGGGTAATCATCGCCGTAGCGCTGACCCACTGGCCTAGTCTGGCCCGCGTCATTCGAGCAGAGGTGTTGCAGGTCAACAGCTCCGACTATGTGCAGCTCTCCCATCGGCTGGGTCGCTCTCCCGCCTGGATTGCCCGCCACCACATGGTGCCCCACGTCATTCCTCAGCTGCTGGTGGGGTTGATTCTGCTGTTTCCCCACGCCATTTTGCACGAGGCAGCGCTGTCGTTTATCGGCATTGGCATTTCGCCGCACCTGCCTGCCATCGGCATTATTTTGGCGGAGTCGATGCGGCACCTATCTACCGGCTACTGGTGGTTGGGGGTGATGCCCGGTTTGCTGCTGCTGCTGTCGGTCAAAGCTTTTGACTGGCTGGGCGAAAATCTGCGGGCGTTGCTCGATCCAAAGACGAGTCAGGGGTAGCTATGCTGTCAGTTTCAAATCTCAGCGTTACGTTTACCCAGTACGAGCAGGGGCTGCGCCGCAAGCAGCTCACGGTGATCACTGACCTGGATTTGGAGGTCAAAGCCGGGGAAGTGGTGGCGGTGGTGGGCGCTAGCGGGTCGGGTAAGAGCCTGCTGGCCCACGCCATTTTGGGAATTTTGCCGGAGAACGCGACCGTCGGCGGCACAATGCTGTTTCAGGGTCAGCCGCTGACGCCCCAACGGTGGCAGCAGCTGCGCGGCAAGGCCATTGCTCTGATTCCTCAGTCGGTGGGCTACCTCGATCCGCTGATGCGGGTGGGGCAGCAGGTGCAGCGGGTGGCCCAGCTCAACGGCCTATCTAAGCCTGCGGCCCGAACGACGGTGAAGCAAACCTTTCATCGCTACGACTTGCCGCCCCAGACCGGTCGCTGCTACCCGTTTCAGGTGTCGGGGGGAATGGCGCGGCGGGTGCTGGTGTCTACGGCGGTGGTCAGCCAGGCCGACCTGGTGATTGCCGACGAACCCACTCCTGGCCTGCACCCCGATGTGGTGGTCGAAACCCTGAATCACCTGCGGGAGTTGGCCCAGGAAGGGCGCGGGGTAATTCTCATTACCCACGACATTCAAGCGGCGCTGATGGTGGCTGACCGGGTAGCGGTGTTTTACGCCGGCACGACCGCAGAGATCGCCTCGGCTCAGGACTTTGCTACCAGGAACCTGCGTCACCCCTACACCCAGGCGCTCTGGCGATCGCTGCCCCAAAATGATTTTGCGCCGGTACCCGGTAACCAGCCCAGCCCTGAGGCGCTGCCGGTGGGCTGCCTGTTTAGCGATCGCTGCCCCTGGATGACAGAGGCCTGTCTGCCCGAGCGACCGGCGCTGCGGGCAGTGCGAGGTGGTTTAGTGAGGTGCATTCATGCTGACCGGTGAAGGACTTTGGTTTCGCTATGCGCCCCAGCTGCCCTGGGTGGTGCAGTCCCAGTCTCTGACCGTGAAACCGGGCGAAGTCGTCGGACTGATGGCCCCTTCTGGCTTTGGCAAAACAACCCTAGCTAAGCTGTTGGCAGGCTATTTGATGCCCACCCAAGGCGGGGTGAGCGTAGACGAGCAGCCGCTTCCTGCCCGGCGGTACTGCCCAGTGCAGCTCGTTTTTCAAAATCCGGAGCTGGCGGTCAACCCGCGCTGGCGCATCGACCAGATTTTGCGCGAAGGCCATCCCCCCCAGATGCATCAGCTCGATGCTCTGGGCATTCACCCTGGCTGGCTCAGCCGCTACCCCCACGAGCTGAGCGGCGGTGAGCTGCAGCGAATTGCGATCGCCCGCACCCTCAACCCCCAGACCCGCTACCTGATCGCCGACGAAATGACGGCCATGCTCGACGCCAACACCCAGGCGCTGATCTGGCAGGCCGTTCTGGCCTACACCCGCTCCCATCAGATCGGGGTTTTGGTGGTCAGCCACGATTGGCCTCTGATGAGGCGGCTGTGCGACCGCATCCTCGATTTGGCCGCCACACAAGACCACCGCACTCTAATTTCTCAGTAGCCGCAGCCCGCTCAGCGTCACGATTACCGTCGAGCCTTCGTGCCCTAGCACGCCCAAGGGCAACGTCAAATTGCTTGGAAAATTCGAAATCAGCAGAATCACGATAAACCCAAGGGCAAACACTATGTTTTGTTTGACCACGCTCTGAGCCCGACGGCCCAGGCATCGTGTGCGCCCCCTTAGTGTGGCTTACAGCCTGCTAGCTGATTGAGCAGCAGCAAATCGAGCCCGCCCTCGTCATTGGCATGCCGATTGGGTTTAGCTATGCCTCAGCGGCAAAGCGGCGACTGGCGGCGACAAAAGTTGCTCACATCACAATTAAGGCAGCCTCGGCGGTGGGCTTTTAGCATCAGTGGCGTTAAATTCTCTAGTAGAAATGCTCATTGAAAAGCCGGATTGTCACTGTTACCTGACCCGTTCTTAGCTTCAATCCCTGTCCCAGTCGCGCAAAATCCGCATTCTCTCGTTTCCGCCTAAGCCCGAAGCTATACATTCCACGTTGAGTAGTTGCCTGCGCGCAATTAGCCAATCTGACTTGCCCCACGCCCTTACTCACAAAAGAGCTGCCAAGAGAGATTGTGATGCTGCTCTACGGCGCGGGGCAGCTATTCAATCTGTCATCACTACAGCTATGCAAGGGCTAGACTAACCGGCCTCCTTAGTATTAGCCAAAACGGACTAGCACTATGCCTCGATAGACGGCTGTATAGCGTAACCGGCAAAGGTCACCTCAAAGCCATCTCCTTCGGGGGAAGCAGCCATGATGCCTATCTGAAGGGCGGGCGCGTCTTGGAAGTAGGTCAACCGAAAGGGCCTGAAGTCACCGTTTTCATCCCTGTAGAGTAGCTCAATCGCCTCGCCCCGCCGTTCTAGCCGCAGCCGCAGCGTTTCAGGGGCCTTGGTTAGCGCCACCATCGACCAGTCAGAGTAGTCATGGGTGACGACGGCGCTCAGGTTTTGCACTCCGTTCACGTACTCAATACCCGCTTTCAGCCAGTGGTTGTTGTCAATGTGCACCATCAGCCCCGCTTGGTCGTAGAGGTCGCGATACTGTCCCACAATCGTGACCTCGGCTACGAAGTCTCCGGTGATAGTTTCGTAGAAAAAGTGACCGCTGTGGCGAATAAAGCCATAGTGGGTAATCCGCCAAAAGTCAGTGTTGGGGGCGGTAGTGAGGGTAATTTGCTGGTCGGTTTGTGCCCACTGGGGCGGTTCATTGAGCCATTGCATGGGGTTTTCTCACAGCGTTCAAACGACAAAAAGAGAGACGGGGTTATGCAGCGAGCCTAGACCGTCTCTTCTAGAGACAGCAGGAACTGCCTGAGGAGCGGCACGAGTAGGTCTAGCTCGTTGGGAGTAGCAAATTGTGCCAGCAGTTCGTGTTCTTTGGCAAACAAGACTGGCATCACCGCATTGGCTAGCTCAATACCTTTAGAAGTGAGCTGCACAATCACGCTGCGGCGATCGCCCGCATCCCTGAGGCGCTCTACAAGGCCGTCCTGCTCTAGGCGGTCGATGCGGTTGGTCATTGCCCCAGACGATAGCATCAGCAGGCTATACAAATCCGTGGGCTTGAGCTGATAGGGCGGCCCCTGGCGGCGTAGGGTAGCCAGCAGATCAAAGGACCAAACGCTCAGCCCAAACTCGGCCAGCAGGGCTTCGCGATGTTTTTCGAGTAGACGGGCAATGCGCAGCACCCGGCCAATCACGCTTAGAGGTGAGACATCTACCTGGGGTAGCTCGTGCTGCCACTGCTCAAGAATGTGGTCGATTCTGTCTAAGTTCATGGAGTGATTATATCTTGATATCGAGACTCTTGACATTCATCTTTATGCTCACTATCTTGATATCGAGATAGTTTTTAAGCAAGCAAATGCCCGAAGGATTAGCCATGAACGTATTACTCACCAGCGCCACCGGCTACATTGGCAGTGCCGTTGCCCGTGCCTTGCAGGCCAAGGGGCACCGAGTTGTTGCTCTGGCTCGGTCGGCGGCAACCGTCCAGCGGCTTGAGTCATCAGAAATTCGACCCCATTGGGGCGACTTGACCGATGGGGAAAGTCTGCGGCAGGCGGCGACCCAGGTGGATGCCGTCATTCACACCGCTGCCACTAATGATGCCGCCATGGCCGCAGTTGACCGGCAGGCCGTCGAAACCCTGCTAGCAGCTCTGGCTGGTACCCAAAAGCCTTTCATTTACACCAGCGGCATCTGGGTGATGGGCAATACCGGGGCAACCGTTGCCGATGAAACGTTTCCCCTCAATCCGCCCCCGCTGGTAGCCTGGCGACCTGGGGTAGAAGACCTCGTGCTAGCTGCGGCGGAACAGGGAGTGCGATCGCTGGTGATTCGTCCGGCCCTGGTCTATGGCCATGGCGGCGGGCTGCTGGCTATGCTCACCCGGACTGGACAAAGCCAGGGTGCCGTGCCCGTGATTGGCGCTGGGCAGAATGCCTGGTCGTTCGTGCATGTGGATGACCTGGCAATGCTGTATGTTGCCGCGCTGGAGCAGGCTCCAGCGGGTACGGTGCTGATTGGTGCCAGCGGGGAGTCGGTAGCCATGGGCCGGGTGGCCTTGGCCACTGCTGAGGCCGTTGGCATTGGAGAGCGATTGCAAAGGCTTTCACTAGACGAGGCCCACCAAACTTGGGGCGACCTGGCGGATGCCCTAGCGCTCGATCAACGGGTATCAGGCGATCGCGCTAGGCATTTGCTTAATTGGGTGCCAGTGGCCCCTTCGGTACTGACTGAATTGACCCAGGGATCCTATCGATTAGGAGCGATCGCGGCTTAAGTCTGAAACCGACGCTAGACACAATGCCTTTCAGGCTTGACCCAAACTGAAGTTTTTTCGAGGCAATTTCTCAATGGTTTCCCTGCGCTTGTCTGATTTGCAAAAGGTGGCTTCTCGCTGCCAAATTTGTCTCTTTTTGGGGCTAGCCCTGGGGAGTGGGGCGCTGTTGCCCATTCAAGCTAGCTTGAATGCCCAATTAGCGCGATCGCTCGACTCAGTACCCCTGGCGGCAGATATCTCCTACCTGACGGGCACCGTTGTGCTCATGGCCCTGCTGTTGAGCGGTCGGTTTGATCCGCCGGATTGGTCAGCCCTGGGCCAAACTCCCCGCTGGAGCTGGGTGGGGGGCGTGTTGGGGGCCTGGTACATCACCTCTAGCACCTACTTTGTTTCGGTGCTGGGGACGACGCTCACCTTGGGTTTAGTGGTGGGCGGGCAGGCGATCGTGGGCGTCATCACCGACCACCATGGTTGGTTGGGTGTGCCCCGGCATCGTCTGACGCCCCATCGTCGCGTTGCCCTAGGGCTGTTAACTGTTTCGCTCTTTTTGCTCACTCAACCGAGGTAATGATCGATGGATATGTTAATTGCGCTGTTGGGTGCAGCGTCGGGAGGTGGATTTTTGTCAGTGGGCGCGGCGGCCAATGCCCAACTGCGGCAAACCCTGCATTCTCCTATTGCCGCTGCGGCTATCAATTTTATGGTGGGATCGAGTACGCTAACGCTGCTGCTGGTGCTGTGGGTATTTGGCCCGCAACAGTTAGATCGACTGGGGCAGGTGCCGTGGTGGGCCTTTGGTGGGGGCGGTCTGGGGGCTATCTATGTGACAGTGAATACGCTGGTGGTGTCGCAACTGGGGCTGACGACCACTACCCTGGCGGTGGTGTGCAGCCAAATGGTGCTATCGCTGGTGATTGATCAGTGGGGTTGGTTTGGCCTGGCACCCCACCCTATCAGCGCGGCCCGCGTGGTGGCGATTGGGTTGCTGCTGGGGGCAGTCACTCTGACCCAGCTCGACCGTAATAGCCCTGCCCCCGATGCCCGTTCAGTTTCGTCGTGCGATCGCTAGTCGGGAGTGTTATCTCTGCGCCTTTGCATGGGTTGGTGCTGACGCGGTCGACCTTTCACCGGATGAATACTTCTCGGTATCAGGGTGCAGAAAACAACGCTGAGAGTTTTGGGAGCACTTGTAGAGCTAGGCTGATGGGGGCGATCGCCGATAGAGCCTCCTCCTAGCCTCACCAGCTCACCGAGCTCGCGTGGTGAAATTGAGTAAGTTTTGCAAGCTTAGGTCGCAGATTAGCAGAGTAGTTGCCTGCGCGCGCAACTAGCCATTCTGGCTTACCTCACATCTAGCCTTACGACTTCTTCACTAGCCCCTTTGGCAGTGCAGGTTGTTTCTCCAGGGGACTAGAGGTGTCTGCAGGAATATTGTCTACGTTGTCAGCCACCTTGATGTAGATAACGTGTCATTTACATCAAGGGCCAAGGGCAAAACAAACTGGCAATCAACGCGCCTACCGCCTGCACGACCTGAAGCATGACCTAGCGCAACGACTCTTAACCACCCCAACCGGTTCAAGCGAGAGATTTACCAGGGGTAGTGGCTCACCAAAGCAAACTTGGCCTTGGGCTACAGGGAACGGTCGCGGGTCTACGAATGACCTCACTGGGCAAGGGCCTGGGCCTGACGAAACTCCGCTAGCTCTGCCTTGGTCCACACGTAGTCTTGGCAGACCTGGCAGGCTTGGCGATCGCTGTCGCTAGTGGACCGGGTAAAGCGGGGATGGTGTATAAGACGGCTACAGCAGGTGTGCAGCCAGTCTGTCCAACTGCCCCCTGGCCACAGGCGCAGGGTGCGGTCGCGGCTGGCGGAGACAATGCGATCTCCAGTGGGGCTAAAGGCCACCGAGAAAACCGCGTCGGAGTGGCCTTCAAAGGCGCCGCCGATCTGCTGCCCGTCGAGGTCCCACAGGTGCAGGGTGCGGTCGCGGCTGGCGGAGACAATGCGATCTCCAGTGGGGCTAAAGGCCACCGAGAAAACCGCGTCGGAGTGGCCCTCAAAGGGACCGCCGATCTGCCGCCCGTCGAGGTCCCACAGGCGCAGGGTGCGGTCGGTGCCAGCGGAGACAATGCGATCCCTAGTGGGGCTAAAGGCCACTGCCCAAACCGCGTCGGAGTGGCCTTCGAAGGGACCGCCGATCTGCCGTCCGTCGAGGTCCCACAGGCGCAGGGTGCGGTCGGTGCCAGCGGAGACAATGCAGTTTCCAGTGGGGCTAAAGGCCACTGCCCAAACCGAGTTGGAGTGGCCTTCAAAGGGACCGCCGATCTGCTGCCCGTCAAGGTCCCACAGGCGTAGGGTACCATCGCTACCAGCGGAGACAATGCGATCCCCAGTGGGGCTAAAGGCCACCGACAAAACAATGTTGGAGTGGCCTTCAAAGGGACCACCGATCTGCCGCCCGTCGAGGTCCCACAGGCGCAGGGTGCGGTCGACGCCAGCGGAGATAATGCAATTTCCAGTGGGGCTAAAGGCCACTGCCCAAACCGCGTCGGAGTGGCCTTCAAAGGGACCACCGATCTGCCGCCCGTCGAGGTCCCATAGGCGTAGGGTGCCATCGCCGCCGGCAGAGACAATGCGATCCCCAGTGGGGCTAAAGGCCACGGACAAAACCGCGTCAGAGTGACCTTCAAAGGGACTGCCGATCTGCCGCCCGTCGAGGTCCCACAGGCGTAGGGTGCCATCGCTACCAGCGGAGACAATGCGATCCCTAGTGGGGCTAAAGGCCACTGCCCAAACCGCGTCGGAGTGGCCTTCAAAGGGACCACCGATCTGCCGCCCGTCGAGGTCCCATAGGCGCAGGGTGCCGTCCCGGCTAGCGGAGACAATGCGATCTCCGGTGGGGCTAAAGGCCACCGAGAAAACCGGGCCAGAGTGGCCTTCAAAGGGACTGCCGATCTGCCGCCCGTCGAGGTCCCATAGGCGTAGGGTGCGGTCGCTGCCAGCGGAGATAATGCAATTTCCAGTGGGGCTAAAGGCCACCGAGAAAACCGGGCCAGAGTGGCCCTCAAAGGCGCCGCCGATCTGCCGCCCGTCGAGATCCCACAGGCGCAGGGTGCCGTCCCGGCTGGCGGAGACAATGTAGTTCCCGGTGGGGCTAAAGGCCACCGACAAAACGTTTCTGGTATGGCCCTCAAAGGCACCGCCGATCTGCTGCCCGTCGAGGTTCCAAAGGCGCAGGGTGCGGTCGTCACTGGCGGAGACAATGCAATTTCCAGTAGGGCTAAAGGCCACCGACACAACTGGGCCAGAGTGGCCCTCAAAGGGACCGCCGATCTGCCGTCCGTCGAGGTCCCACAGGCGCAGGGTGCCGTCGCTGCCAGCGGAGACAATGCGATCTCCAGTAGGGCTAAAAGCCACCGACAAAACGTCTCTGGTATGGCCCTCAAAGGCACCGCCGATCTGCTGCCCGTCGAGGTTCCAAAGGCGTAGGGTGCCGTCGTCGCCGCCGGAGACGATACGGTCCCCAGTAGGGTTAAAGGCCACCGTATGAACCAAGAGCGAATGACCCTCCAGCCGTAGCCGTTCGCAAGGGTGGGTAAAAGCGCGGTGCAGGGCGTCTTGCACTGGGGCGATCACCTCGCCTTGCAGAGCATTGAGGCTAGTGCTCAACGCCTTGATAGTCAGCAGGGTTTTGTCTACAGCATTCGCTCCGGGCAGGTTGGCAATGCGGCTGCATTCCGCTCGCAGCTCGGCCTCGGCCAGCCTGTCTACCAGCTCCTGTACCTCCGCCTGACGACCAAAGAAAAACTCCTGCGTGTCGGCAGTAAAGGCTCCCAGGCCCTGGTGAGGCTCGGGCGGGGGCGGCAGCGGGGCGAGTTGGTTTTCAACAATTGCTTTGAGGCGGCGGGCCAGCTTCAGCAAAGTTTCATCTTGCTCGGTCTGGGGCATGGCTGTGAGAGGACGGCTCACCGAGTTTACCGCCTGAATCGAGGCCAGGGCGATTTCCTCTGGCCCCTGCACCGGGTCGGGATACTTAAAAGTGATCTCGTCGTAGAGGCTGTGGCGCACAATCAGCGGCAAAATGACGACGCCCCGCTGCTGGGCGTTTTTTAGCAGCACCGGCAGCTCGTTATTGTGGATGTACTCCGAGGCCAAAAACGCTGGGCTGACCAGCAGCACCGCCGCCACCGCCTGCTCCAGGCTAGCCTGAATGGTGCAGTGCCAGTCTTCTCCCGGTTCTACGTCGTTGTCAGCCCAAGCTTTAGCCAGCCCTTGGAGCTCCAGCGACCCTAGCATTTGCAGCAGGCGATCAAGCCAGCGTTGGCTAGGGTCGTCGCTGGCATTGTCGCTGCGGGCGTAGCAGATGAAGATGCGGGGCAGGGCGGCCATAGGCGACCAAAATTAGGCAGATACCCCTTTTATATACGTAAGGTTGAGTAGTTGCCTCCCGGCGCAGCTATCCGGTTGCCCATCCCTTGACTTCCGACCGAGGGCAATTAAAACAAAGCCCCCAGCGATCGCCAGGGGCAGATGTGAAATTCCATTTACGCCAAATAGCTTACCCCTGCTACCGCCCCCACTGACGAGGGCACCATGGGTAAGCAGCGGGCAGGAATCCTGAATCGTAGATGCACCCTAATAACTAACCCCCACCGGCACCGCTGGCCTGTGGGGGTTTTTGTTGAGTCTCTGCAAGATCGCGCTACAGCAAACTCAATTGCTGCATCCTGGGCTGTCCTACTTCATCGGGTATCGCTGGCCTTAGCTCGGTGAGGTAGCCTTTCCAATCAGCCCCGGTATCAGCATCGACGTGACCGTATTTATAGCCCACCTTAGACACAGTGCCTAACCGGCCATCGGGCAAGACAACGCGATCGCCGTAGGCAAAACCGTGGGGTTGAGCTGGTGCAATTCGAGAGGGGTGTAAGGGCATTGCCAGGACATATTTGCTATTCCTAAATAGCTCTGCTGAGCGTGTGACAGTTAGGTGTGGGCGGCGTGGGCGCTCAAGCGTGGGCGAGGGCGGTGTGGGTGGGTGTGGGCAGCCGTGGGCGAGGGCACCCACACCCTTATTTTTGGCTCACCCACGCCCACACCTAGATTGTGCCAGTTACCTGGTAGCGCTCAGTGCTCCCATCCTCATACCGCGTAATTTGGCCCTCGGAAATCATCAGGACTAAGATGTCTCGTACCTCATCAACCGATGCCCTGGGGCTATCAGTTGAGCGAGTGCAAGCGCCTCTAATTTCCCTCGCCGTCTTGGCCTCGCCGTGCCCCTTCAGGTAATCCAAAATCCTCAAGCCTAGGGGTTTGGGTTCGGTCGTTTCCTGGGGTTGCCGCTGAGGCTGCTGCGGTGCGCTGGTGCCATCCCCAAGGGGGCATTTAATTAGGGGCTTCAACTTCCCTTGAAACTCGGGTAAGACATCGTGGTAGATGTCCTCATCCTCACCCAGCCACAGCTGCAAGTAGCGGTTAGGGTTGCTGAGAATTTCCTCGCGTTGCTCAGTGGTGAGCCGTAGCCCGCCCATCTTTTCAATCACCGAGAGGGCCAACCGCCGCCTACTTTTCAGGGGCAGCACCATCCTGAAGTTTTGCTGCAACAGGTCAAGGTCGATACCCAACGGCCCTGCGTTTTTGGTCTGAGCCAGCAGCACCCCATAGGCCGCGATCGCCGCCCCCTGGGTGGCAATCTCAATCTGTAGCCCAGCGAGAGCATCAGCTAGGCCTTTCACCTTGCTGCGCTTGGCATAGGTCCGAATTTGAATCGCCTCATCGAAGACGAACCACTCCGGCTCGGTATCGGTGCCCTCAGCATGGGCAGCCAGCTTCGCCCCCCATTGGGCGAGCAACCATTGCAGCTGCTTACCCTTCTCATCAGGCGTGCCCCAGAGCACGTAGCCCTCCCAGTGGGCCGGCACCTGGTCGGTGGCCTTGGTGCTCACGTAGTTGACGCGAGCGTGGCCGTCGAGCAAGCAGCGGAGGGCGTTGCTTTTGCCCTCCCGGCTACCCGCCAGCAGCAGGAAGTGAGGGCAGTCGGGGTCAAGTTGGATCGGGACAAACGGCACCGGGGCAGCATTAGCCAATGAGGGGCTAGGTGAGGCTGCCTCCAGGGGCTTTGGGGGCAGTTGTGGCCGTGCCTTTGGTTTACCCAGCAACCCTAGCGACTTGGCCAATGTTTCAGCCTCGTCTGAGAGCCTGAGCTCACGAGCGATCGCCTGGGCTAGTTCTGCCTGGACCTGGTCGGCACCGACCTCGCCCTGGTACGCTCGCAGCTGCTTTTTATCCAGCAGGTGGGCAATTAGCCCATCGCTGACGGCCTCGATTTGGTCGCTGTTGCGCTCATTAGCGTCCCAGGCCAGGTAGAGACCATAGGCCAGCGCCGCTAGGCCCGTGAGGGGATTCAGCAGGCTACCGAGCACAAGACCACCGGCTAAGCCACCCCCGATATAGAGTTTGGGGTTGTGCATCCCTTCAGCGGCATCTTCGGCGGTATCAATCCAGAGGGGGTGGGTTTTGACTAAATTGCTCATGATGGTTTCACCAAAAAGTAAGGGGGCATCGTTGCCCCCGGTTGCCGTGTGTTCTAACCGTGGGCCCGTTTCAGGTAGTGCCATTGCAGACCCAGAAACAAGATGAAGCGCACCATCAGCTCAAAGCAGAACAGCATGGTGACGATCAGACCGACAGAGCCCCAGTTGATCAGCCCCCATTGGCCGGTGAAGATGACAAACACCAGCTGCCCAAACCCGCCATCAACGGGAGGGAAGACGGTTAAGCAAATGCAGGTATCGACGATATAAGCTGCCAGGCTAGCCCGGTTGGCGGTGCGGATGCTGAGCAGAGGGAAGCGGTTGTACCACTCCTTGAGGCGCACGAGGGCGGGATCGTCGTCTTCATTTACCTGGAGCTGGTCCGCGGTATCGGCCTCGAGGGCAATCAGACGCATCAGCTTGCGGTCGTGCTTCAGCAGAATGGGGTAAGTTTCTGCCGTCTGGATGAAGGCCCACAGCATGGCCCCAGTGGGGATTGAGATGAGGGCCAGGGCGCGGTTGCCAAAGAAGCCTACCAGGCCTTGCAGGTCGAAGATGTTGACCAGGGCCAGGGATACCGCTTTGCAGTAGGGCAGCATATTGGCGGCGGCCACGATGCAGGCCACGCAGATCGCCAGCCAGTAAAGCAGCTGTCGTGCTGTCTTGGCCCCTGAGTTTTGACTGCGTTTTGAGGATTTGGTCTCTGAATCTTGGGAACGGGCTGACCAGTTTTTTCCGTAATAGGTCGTCATGGGTTCGATCCTCCAAAGGTGTGCTGGGCTTAGTTTGAGGGCATGTAGTAGGCGGCCCCCTGGTACTGGTTCATGCGCCAATCGACTAGGGACTTATCGCCGGTAAAGGCCATCTTTTGAGTGACGCCTGGAGTGCTGGTGTCGCTGTCGTCGTCGGTAATGACGCCGGTGTTGCCGTGGGCATCGCAGACAATCGAGCCTACTGGAATGGGTTGATTGGAAGCGCTGTCTATGACTGGAAGGTTGAGCACGAGGGAGACATAGCGCTGCTGGTCGACACTCACCACTGGGATGCAGCCGTCTTGATAGCGGGCGATCGCCACCTCGTTTTTTTGTGCCTGCTCCTGCTGGCTCAGGGTGAGCTCAGTCATGTCATCGCCGATACGACTGGCCTCGGCACGGGCGGTGGTGACTTTCGAGGCGAAGTTGCCAAGGTTGCTAACGCTGGGTATCGCGGTGCCAATGATGGCCAGGGCGAATACACCGTGGATCGGTTTCATAATGTCGGTATGTCCGTTTACGTAATGGTTTTCGGGCCAGCCCCCAGCCCTGGTCTGCCAACCGGCTGGGGGTTCTTAGTGGGCAACGAAAAGCGCGATCGCAGCCCCAGCGAGAGCTAGGGCAAACAGAATTAGGCAGCGGTATCGGCCTCGGTGGGCTTTCCCAGGCTTTGTAGCTGCGCCAGGGCATCGGCTAAGGCAGTCGTTTCGTCGGTCTGTGCCTGGTCAATCTGCGCTGTTTGTAAGCGATAGAGGCGCTGCTCTAGAGCTAACTCCTGCGCCTTGGCTGCAATCGCACCTTGGGCCTGCTT
>NZ_JACJPP010000025.1 GCF_014696135.1 Nodosilinea sp. FACHB-141
GTCACTCAGCGCTGTCAGGTTCTGCTGAACCGCCCTAGGTTCATCCAAGGACTAACCGGCTTTCACTGGTGGATAGAGGCGCTTAACTATGCCTAAATAAACGGACTTGATATTAGCATCGTGGACAAGCTTTTTCCAGTCCCGCTTCAAATAAGCATTTTTATAAAAGGGATGCTTGTCAGGAAAGAAGCAGCAGCCGTTGTTGCAGACCTTCTTGCATAGATCCTAATGAATTGGGCAAAAACAAAAACCATCAATCTTCTGAAAAAGCACCCAAATCAACGAGTGTTGACTTTTGTGCCTTTGTTAAATTTCTTGCACCTGTGATATTCATACCCTCATATGGTCTAGGGGCTTTTAGAGTTTTTACACATTGTTTAGTTTGCAAATCCCATATCTTAATCGTTTCATCTGCACCGCCACTAGCAAGTACTGAAGCATCTAAGTTGAAAGATACTGAATGCACTAAATTTGAATGGCCACGAAAAATGCTGATGCATTCCTTAGTTGATACATCCCACAGGCGTACAGTTCTATCGTTACTCGCGCTTGCTAGAAAACTACCATCTGGGCTAAAAGTTACTGAGTATATCCACCCTTGATGTCCTCTTAAAACATCAAGACATTCCCCATTGAAGTTCCAAAGGCGTATTTCGTTATCACCGCTGGAGCTTGCTAGAACGTGCCTATTGGGACTGAAAGCTACTGAATAAACTTCATTTCTATGGCCTTGTAGGGTTACTAAACACTCACCTGAGTTGACATTCCATAACTTCACTGTTGTATCACGACTACCACTAGCAAGTATTTGGCCATTAGGACTAAAAGCTACTGAATAAACTTGCTCTTTATGATCTCGTAGAATTTTTAGGCATTCACCTGAGTTAATATTCCATATTCGAACAGTTTTATCATCACTACCACTAGCTATAACGCTTTTTTCTGAACTAAAAGCTACTGAATATACCTGATCGGTGTGTCCTAGAAGCGTCCGTAGGCACTTCCCCGAGCTAAATTGCCATAGTTTAACAGTCTTGTCCCAACTCCCAGTAGCCAAAGTCTGTCCATCAGGGGAAAAAGAAACGGATTGTACTCGCTCAGTATGTCCTGAAAGCAACCTACACTCCTCCGAGGTAATATCCCATATTCTAGTGACTTGATCATCGTCACCACTAGCTATCCTATTACCATCTAGGCTCCATGCAACTGAACGAACCCATTTGCTGTAACCTCGCCATGTTGCTGTACATTTAACTTCTGTAGTATTCTTTCGCAATTCCCACAGCTTAACTGCCTTGTCAACACCAGCGCTAGCCAAAATTTTGCCTTTTGGACTGAAAGCTACTGACTGTATCCAACTGGTGTGACCTTGCAAAGTATTTAAGCATTGAATATTATGAATGTCTCGAATATCCCATAGTTTAATAGTTTGATCTCCAGAGCCACTTGCCAATAGTTGTCCATCAGGGCTAATTGCAATCGAACGTATTTCACTTGTATGCCCGTGGAGAGTTCTTACGCATTGAATATTTTGAATATGCTGGAAATCCCATAGCTTGATAACTACTTTAGAACTACTCACTAATACACAGCTATTAGGACTAAATGCAATCGAACGTATTTCACCGATATGAGCATCAAGAGTTTCTACACATTGAATATTTTGAATATGCTGGAAATCCCATAGCTTGATGGTTTGATCCCCAGAACCACTAGCCAGCAGTCGACCATTAGAATTGAAAGTAACTGAATTCACTCGTCCATGATGACTAGTTAGTGTAGATAATTCTTCTCCAGTAAAAGCGTCCCATATTCCAATTGTTCCATCACTATAACCACTAGCAAGAATTTTTCCATCAGGACTAAAAGCTATTGAATGCACTAAAACATTTGATTTCTCTAAAGTTTTAATTAATTGAAAATTTTCTGGATTCCATAGTTTTATACTTCCATCATAGCTACCACTAGCTAACATACGGTCATTTGGACTAAAAGCTACTGATCTAACTAACTTTCGATGCCCTTTGAAGGTATAAAGTTTCTGACTATTCGCTATTCGCCATAAGTTAACCTCGCCAGATTCATCTCCTATAACTAGTAAGTGACCATTAAAACTAAATGCTAATGAAAGAACAGGAGCCAAAGTAGCGGTAAAAATAGATTTATTCAAATCGGAATGAGAAAGATTGACCCTGTGCAAATTAACATCCTTGAAAAATGCCTGCCAAATTGTTAAATTTGAAAGATCCAATCCGGTCAGGTCTCTTTGCAAAAATACGAGTAAATTAAGGACATTCCCAGCTCCATAATCTGACAAACTACTATGCTCCACGGGTAGACTTGGGTCAGTGCTTTCCCAAAAGCGAGAGGCAGTAATTTCATCAGCAATAGGACTAAGTATTAATCGAATTTGTGCATCTCTGACAAAATCTTTCGTCGTGGCTTTGACAAGAGGAAATTTATTAAAAATCTCAAAGTTACCAGTTTTAATTTCTTCGCAAATTTGAATTACAAATCTGTTAATTACATATTCCATTACTACAGGCTGCTGCGTATAGGCCGCTCCACTCTTCTCAACTAGAGAACGTCGAAACAGAGTGATCAGCGCTTCCATAAAGAAATTACGTCTAGTCCTAGCTGGAACAATATCATCTTGTAACTCCTCAATGGTCACTGGCTCTCTATCAATTGCCAACCAATACATGATTGATTTTTCTAAATTTGAAAGACGCTGAAATTGTTCGTCTAGTAGTTTGCGAATTTCATTAAAAGCTAGTGCTCCTTGCGTCAAAAACTCTGCGATGTCACCGCCAAAAATTTCCTCTATATAACTGGCAGCTACTTGTAATACCAGCGGATTTCCTCCATATAAATGATTTAATTCTTTGCTGTGTTCCTCGTTGCCTAATAAGTTGATACCTTTTGTCCTTAGGAGTTTTTGGGCATCGGCATCAGCTAGTCCTTGTATTCTCAAATATCGAACTAATAAATTTTCACCTTCTGAAGCATTGAGTTCTTCTAACTTTTCTCGAGTTGTTAAAATAAGACAGCTTTGATGAGAAGACTCAGCTATTCGTCTAAAAAACATCCCATATTCGTCATACCCTTGTCGATAAATTCCTGATTGCCCACTCTCAAGAATTGCCTCGACGTTATCAACAATTAGCAAACAGCGGCGCTCCTGAAGATAGTGTAGTAGTCGAGTAGTACAAGCACTGTTTGCTGAAGGTAAGTTAGCTTCATTTTCCTGTTGATTCGAGACAAATTGAATTAGACTGATCAGTATATTCTTGAGGGGTGGAGCTTCCTTAAGCGATCTCCACACCACGCACTCAAAATTATTTTGAATTTGCTTACCTAACCTTTTAGCAAGACTAGTTTTGCCAATTCCACCCATTCCCAGTAAAGAGACGAGACGACAGTGGTCGTCCAAAATCCACTGCTCGAGAACAGCAAGTTCTTCAGTACGACCATACAAGATGGAATCATCTACCGATTCATCCCAATCTATCAATGGAGATTTGCGGCGATCTGCTTCATTGAACTTTAAATTCAACGTTTGAAAAGCCGACTCTAATGATTTAGGTTGCTGGGATGGCTGAACTTGTAGCTTTGCCAGTAGCTCAAAAGCAAAGGCACTGGCATGACAAGAAGCTTTCTCCTGACGAACCTGCTCAGGCTCTTGACCTGATTCTGACGTGTGCGAGTTTTTATTCTCGATTAGGTCAGAAATACCTCGAATAACAATGGCTTTGATATTGGGATACGCAAATACTGCACTCAGAAAGCCAAAGCCTTCCATCTCAACGGCAATCGCATCGTTATAGCTTGCTCTGACAAAGTTGAAAACATCTGATTCTTTCGAGGCGATAACCTTCGCTCCGGCAGCAATAGGAGCGACAAACACACGAGGCTGTAAAGCTGGACTGCTAGATAGTCGCCTTAACCACTCGCCTTTTCTTGCCTCTGCTCTAGCCCGCTGCACTAATGCATGAGCTGATTGTCCTAACGTAGGACGAGTGAAAAACTGCTCTCCGACTTTGCCAGACTCATAGCCGTAAACTTTTGTTGCTGCTACGACATCGCCGATCACAACGTCTTTGATCCCTCCAGCAATGCCCACAAAGAAAAGGATGTCCGGTTTGAAGTGGACGATCGCCCGTTCTGCTTCGACAGCTGCCCCTGCGTTCCCGGCTCCCACTTCTGCAATCCCAACTTCCCATTCTTGACCATTCCCTAAAAATCGTCCGCGCTCGTAAATCGTCCCTTGAGGATGCGTTTCCTCCCGGAGATCTGTGAGATGAGTACGGACAGCCGAATATTCAACGGGCAAAGCAGTTAGTATCACCGCGCAAGGCATAGGCTAATCCTTCGGGTAACCTGAATACCCACTATTTTGGCTGTTCAATCTCGAATTGCCCATGGTTTAGAGAATTTCTTTGGTTTGTTGGGGGATAGCTCCTCATCAGCCACAATAGAGGCAGCGTTTGACGAACTGGGAGTAGCCATGAGCGATAAGGATCAATTTCTTGAAGTGTTGCTTGCCGAATATGACAAGTTGAAGTCTGAACAGGCTCAACGCATTGGCTTTCGGGACAATCTGCTCTATGTGACGCTGGGCTTGTTTGCCACAATTATCTCGTTTGCAGTTTCTAATGCGAGCAACTACTATGCCTTACTGGTGGTGCCTTGGGTTTGCCTGATTCTAGGTTGGACCTATGTGGTTAACGATGAAAAGATTTCGGCGATCGGCAGGTACATTCGCTACAAACTGGTTGACAAGGTGAAGGAACATACGGACTACGCCGACCTGGAAACACTTTTCGGCTGGGAGATTGCTCACCGGGATGACAAACACCGCAAGCGCCGTAAGATTCAGCAGTTGATTGTGGATGAAATTACGTTTGTCGCTTCGGGGTTGATTGCTCTGGGGGCGTTCTGGTTTCTGGTTCCCAACTCACCGATCGGAGTAACGATTCTCTCCTGGATAGAGCTTCTGCTTCTCATTGTGTTGGGGATTGAGACTTACATTTATGCCGACCTGGGGAAAGGTCGTTAACGTTTAATTCAGGTGTAGCACTTTATAGTACAAGGGGGTGCTGTTATGGCAAAAGTAAGCCGGGATGAGGAGCGTGAAGAGCGCATCACGATGGAAATTGTGGTGGATGCCTATGGACCGGAAGAGCAGGCAATGGGCTAGTACTACTACTTGCAGGACGCGATGCAGTTTCCCTTCACAGCAATATGTATCAGTAAGCGACGCATCTCTCCTTTAAAAGAAGGCGAAACTGTAGAAGTTGTGGGCATGGCACCGGAGGATGAGTGCGAGCAGGAGATGTTTGTGGAGATTGAGTTGGAGGGTGATACTTTGGCAGTGCCATTGATCCAGATTGAGGCAACTGAGGCAGATGAGGAGACGCAGCAGGCGATCGCTGACTAGTATTGCTGGATCAATCAGGGCTATGAGTGTGGGTAGGGTCTAGTGCTCGATCGCCTCACTATCGTCAGCATTTTGCCCGAATCTACAACCTGATGTAAGGGGTACTTCCAGCACTAAATGCCGTGTTCATCCAGATAAGCTTTGATTCCCGTCTCCAGATCCTGGAGTGCTGCTTCTATGCTGAGGTAGCTGTCCTCACCCTCGTAAACAGTGCCGCCAAAATCGTATGCTCGGACAAACGATGAAATCATCTCATGCTGCCCAATTTCGATCCAGGCAATTTTCAACAAAGCGATAGATAGTTGGGTATTCTTCCTCAAAGATTTTGAGTTTTGGCATCAACACTAACCTGTACAAATGGCTCTTACTAATACGAATAGCTCTTATTATGTCAAACCGCTTCAGACACCCTCAGCCGGCACATCACTGATTATGAATCTCGCCGATATACGCTGTGCCTCCTTCAATTTTAGTTTGCCAGCCTTTTGCATTATCGTAATTGTTTTGAACCATCATTGTATTGTCCTTCAATTTCTCTGCATAGATTTCCTGCGAGATATGCTGAATCTCTGCTGCAAATTCTGTATCATCGTTCATCATTGTCTCTAAATAAGTAGCTAAATTATCCAGCTCAGTCTTTGAACCTTGCTCAGCAGAGATTAGAGCAGACTCTTGCTTTTGATTACCTTGTATTTTTTCTCGGATACTTCTGTAGAGTTCGTCAATCTTTAAGAGTCCTGCTTTCGTAAACTTCTCTTGTAGATTGTGTGAATTAGAGTCACTGAACCGAGCGAGTGCAACAGTCAAAATCGTATTAGCAGTTAGTGTTGAGATAGTTGGAGTAGTTGCAATTTGACTTGACAAAGAGCTATCACTTATTTTAGCAGCCTTTACTTCTTCAGTATCACTATATCGTCCCTGTACCTGATAAAGTTTGGTCAGATTATTGAGTGTAGCCAGAACCTCTGGATGGTTTTCACCGAGAGCAGCTTGCCTAATTACCAATGCCTTTCGATAAAGCTCCTCTGCATCCTCGTAACGATTTTGTACCGAATACAATCCTGCCAAGTTATTAAGACTGGTTGCTACAGCAGGATGATTTTCACCTAACATTCCTTGCCAAATTCGTAGTGCTTCTCTGTAGAGAGCTTCCGCATCACTATAGCGTTCTAATGAGTAGTAAAGGTTTGCCAAGTTGTTTAGACTGGCTGCAACATCTGGATGCAGTTCACCCAACAATGACTTACGCAGTTGCAAAGCCTGAAGATAGAGAGGCTCTGCATCCGCATAACGTCTTTGAGCACGATATAGCTCTGCTAAATTGTTGAGTCCAGCTGCATTAGATGGATGCCCCTCACCTAAATACGATCTGACAAGGTCTAAAGCCTGAAGATAGAGAGGCTCTGCTTCTGCATAACGTCCTTGGGCACAATAGAGCTCTGCTAAGTTGTTGAGACTAGCCGCAAAGTCTAGGTGTTGTTCACCTAGAAGCACCCGTCTCAGCTGCAAAGCCTGAACATACAAAGGCTCCGCTTCTGCATAACGTCCTTGTGAAACATAAAGATATGCTAAGTTATTGAGGCTGGTTGCTATGCTTGGATGCTGCTCACCTAGAAGCACCCGTCTCAGCTGCAAAGCCTGAAGATACAAAGGCTCCGCTTCTGCATAACGTCCTTGTGAAACATATAGTCCTGCTAAGTTATTAAAGCTGGTTGCTATGCTTGGATGCTGCTCACCTAGAAGTGCCCGTCTCAGCTGCAAAGCCTGAACGTACAAAGGCTCCGCTTCTGCATAACGTCCTTGAGCTTCATACAACGCAGCTAAATTATTTATGCTAGCTGCAATGTCTGGATGCTGTCCGTCTAGAAGTAGCCGTCTTAGTTCTAATGCCTGTAAATATAGCGGTTCCGCTTCTGCATAGCGTCCTTGAGCACGGTAAACTTCTGCTAAATTGCTAAGACTAGTCGCTACATCACGATGTTGTCTCCCCCACAGAGACTGCATCAGGTTTAATGACTGTAAATAATATGTTTCTGCTTCTGCATAGCGTCCCTGAGACTGATAAAGTGCTGCAAGGTTATTCAAGCTAGCTGCTACTGTTGGGTGCTTCTCGCCAAGGCGAGTTCGAGTTGCATTTAGGCATTCCTGTAACCAAGGTTCTGCTTCAGCAAACAGCCCCTGTTCCTCGTAAAAGCGGGCAATACCAAGAAATGCCCAAATCAAATCTTCATCAGATAAAGTAGGTGCTAGTTGTGTAGTAACAACTTGTAGGTGTGGAACAATAACTGTAAGAGACTCAATTTCTGCTCTCGTCAAGACTTGAGAAATTTGTCTTACTTGCTCTGCCATTACTTGGCAGAATTGTCGCTTGTATTGCTCAACTTCTGCTTCAGGCGCTTGACTCAGCCTAGTATTGAAGAATTCTCGAGTTAGGGGGTGTAGCTGGTAGATATCTGATTCAACACGTTGTAGCAAATGAAGATTCAATAGCTGTTTATCTCGTAGGTCTTCAAGTTCCTCTTCGTCCCACTCAGGCAAGCAAAGTTCAACTAATTTCCATGGAATTGGAGCCAAGGCAAATAAACCCAATAGTCTCGCAAGGTTTTGCGCCGATGTTTCTAATTCCTCCCAACTTAACTCAAAAGCTGCCTTGATTCCGAGTGATGCTGTCATATCTATCTCGGATTGACTAACGGCCAAAGCATCCAAACGTTTATTTTCCAGCCGTTGCAGCATTACTGCTAAAGACAGATCTGGCTTTCTTGTCAAATAACTTCCTACTAGTTCTAATGCCAACGGGAGATTTCCGAGCCATTGAGATAATGCAATTGCATCAGAAAATTGTTGTTCAGTTCGCTCACTTCCCAGAAAAGAGCGTAGTAATTCTAAGGTTTCAGCCTGAGTTAGTACTTCCAATGATAACGTTTCAACTGGTGGGCTAAGTCTTAAACGTGTTGTCAGCAAAACCTTAAATCGTGGCTCTGCTGGAGGTAAGTACAGTTGAATACTCTTATAATCTTGTACGTCGTCTAAGATTATAAGCACATTTCCTGCGTCCCAATTCTGCCAACAGAAAGCAACCGTCTCATTTAAGTTCAGATCATCAGGTGGATTTAAGTTCAGCCGAGTTTTAGCAAAGGAGACAATTTGAATTCCTATGTCTTCACGTGCTTTTATCCAGCATATTCCACCAGAATATGTAGCAATTTGACAGTGGGACGAAGCATACTGCAACGCTAGTTCTGTTTTGCCTATGCCACCCATGCCCTCAATTCCCACAATCGCTACTTGATTATCTTGCTGAAGTTTTTTGTTCAGTATTGCTAACTCAGCCTCACGGCCTATGAAAACTGATACTCCAGAGCGAGGAAGGTTGTGAGGAACTGAGACATCTGTTTCAGTGGGTAAAACTTCTAGCCTGGGAGTAGAAATTTCGTAATCAATCGAAAATGGTATCGAAGCGAACTCATTAACTGATTTGTGAAGTCGAATATCGCTGAGTCTTACGCTTCTGATTAATACTCCCCACTTGTTGATCAGCGTAATTTTTATCTTTGCTCCATCTTCTATGTTCGCTGCCGTCATCAAAAATCTTGCTTCGCCATAACTTCCGCCAAAGCGATGCAAAACAACAACAGGTTCTCCAACAGGTTTACTAGTAAATATTTCACTGTCCACTGTGCAGTAAATTGGATATTCTTCTTCGTCGTACTGCCACTCAAAGCCCTCTTCTGGTTGTAGGTCGACCGTCATCAAATAGGTTTTCCCAACCTGTACTTCACGAGGATATTTAATAATGGGCTTAACTGCGATCGACCTCGATATATCAGTCATTGGATTCACCCTCCGCAGAAGCCAGTTGCAACCTGATCAGTGGATTGCCGTAGTAAACGTGCAAGAATGTTGCCAGGTAAGAGGCACATGTATTTTCATTCACCTCATCTTCCAACGCTTCCCACATTCGTTCGCGTAGCCGTCGCAAAATTTCTGGAATTGTCCACTCAGGATGTTGCCGATGTTCTTCCGAGAATAGTTCCACAACCTCTTTTGCCATTGCGCGATCGATCCGTTTCAATGTGCCCACAATGCCCTTTGCCCCATGCTCCAAAAAATTGGTCAACAACGATCGATGCGTCAATCCGGTTGAAGTATCCAGATGAAGCTGTCCGCTAACAAACACAATGCTGGTGCCATTCTTAAACAGCTTCGAGCGTTTGATATACGCTGTTGGGCTACTCTTCAACGGCTCCTCAACACTGAACCCATCAATAAACACCAGCCCAAACTCCGTCGCTGGTTTTTGCATCTGGCTCAAAAACTCTTGAAACACCGTAAACTGCTGCCGCTGATACCGCTGCCATCCCCCATACTTTGCATGGGCATACACCAGAACTCCACCTCCACAGCAGGCATTCACGGGCGCTACCTCTGGCTCCATCTGCCTCTGCCGCACGGTTTGAAATGCAACTCCCACAGGTTTTGCCCCTGACTCCAGCAACTCCCAGGGCATCTCAAACTCAGTGCGCTCATCAATCATCAAACACGGCACCTGATCCGACGAGTCATTTTGCTGTTGGCGGAGCCATGTCAGAAGTTGACCTGCAAGGCAATCAACCGAATTTTTAACCCTAGCATTGCAGTCATCAATAGCACTCAACAAATTACCCGCAGTCAGATTGCCCTCTATTTGCTGATGCAAGTCTATGATCGATCGATCAAACTGTCCCCGGTTGGTAAACGTCCTTTTTCCATGATGGGCATGGATGTAATACTGATTCTCTTCCAGCAGTGCCTGAATATTGAGGCTAATCATGCCTTCTGGCAACGTACTGTCAAGAGCGACCTGCGCTGTGGTTTGATACACCTCCGATCGCTCAGTTACACCCTCGCCATCCAGTTTTGCCAGCAGCGTAAACGTAAAAGCACTGGCATGACGGGCTGCTTTCTCCTGCCGCACCTGTTCCGATTCTATTGAGTCATCATTCTTGCCATCCAGGAGATCCGAGATTCCCCGAATGACCATTGCTGAAACGTTTTTAACTTGCTGGGTTGCTTTCAGGAAGCCAAATCCTTCCATCTCAACGGCGATCGCATCATCGTAATACTCTCGCAAGTACTCATAAACCTCAGCTTTACGCGACGCAATCACCTTCTCTCCCGCTGCAATCGGTTTGACATAAACAGAGGGAGCAGCATCAAAGGACGAACCTGAACGGATCTGCTCAAGCCAATCATCCTTCCGGGCTTCTGCCTGTGCCCGTTGCTTGAGGTCATAATCCGCTTCTCCCAGCTTCGGTCGAGGAAGGGTGCGATCGTCAATGAGCTTGCCACACTCATAGCCATAAACGATGGATGCTGCTACCACATCGCCAACCTCTACGTCTTTGATGCCTCCCGCAATTCCCACAAACAAAATCACTCTGGGATTAAACTGCATCATGGCACGAACAGCTTCTATGCCTGCACTGGCATTACCCATGTCAATCTGGGCGACCGCTACATTCCAGATGCCGTTGTGCGCCTTAAATTGCCCCTGTGTATAAATCGTGCCATTTGGATGAATCTCTTCTAATAGGCGAGTGGCTTGTCCAATGGGTTCAAGGTGGGCTTCAACGGCTTTATGCTCCACGCCCAAAGCAGTCAAAATCACTGCCCAGTCAGTTGCCGTTCCGCCTTCAATTCCTTCATAGGTTGCAGACACAGGTTGTTTAGGAACTTCCGCTAGTGCGATCGTACTGGGCAAAGCACCCGATTGCCGAATGCTACTTCCTTGTGTAATGGCCTGGAAGGTAGTTCCTGACATTAAGCATCCACCTCCCAAGGCTGGAGAGTGGGAATCTTGGCAATCTTTGCCCCCATCGCCTGGGCCAGTTCCACAGGCAAATCCCCATAGTGCTTCGGCTGCGGGTTCAACACCACAGCCTCCACCCCCTTCAACGCCGCAATCTGCTGCGCCACTGCCATGGCATCCTCAATGCCCTGTCGCCCCACCGGAGGCGTCACTGTTCCCGCCCGACTGGCTGCCAGCGGCACATTGCCCCGTCCGTCCGTAATCACCACCAACACCGCTTTTTGCACCGTGCTGCGCCCATGCTGCAACCGATGGCGCAGCGTCTGTAACGCCAAATCTAACCCATGGGCCAGGGGGGTCGCCCGGCCCCAATTCACCTCCAGGCGGTTGCGAATACGGGGCACCAAAATGTTGTCCGCCTCGCGCTTCTCCGCCCGCAACTCATCCTGGGCATCAGCTGCCCCCACCTGGATCAGGCAAACACTAGCCCGCTCCACATAGGCCCATTGCAGGTAAGGCAACAACGCCCCCTGCCACTGGCACTCCTTCAGGGAGGTATAGTCCAAAACCAGGGTCAGCATTTGCTCCGGCACAGCAGCCCGCCGATAGCGGCGCAGATCCCCCGCTTGCAAAATTAACGGAATATGGCCGTTCGCCTGCCGTTTATCCAACAGATTTTTTGCCCACAGAGGCGGGTTTGGCTTCTCCTTAAGCGCCTGCCACCGCAGGGCTTGGTACTTCGCGGCTTCCAATAACGTGCTGACCAAAGCCAAGTCTCGGGGAACCGGGGTCGGTTCAACCCCAATAATCGCTCCACGATCCAGAGATGCCGCCTTAAATCGCCGGGGAGGCAGCCGTAAAGAGGCTGCCTCTCGCTCAGGGGATACCGTGTCTTCCAGATAGGGATCTATGGTTGGGCCACCTATGGGTAACGCTGTGGAAGGCAACGTTTCCTGGGTGTCGGACTCGAAAACAGGTTCTTCCGTCACCGACGGAGCTTCATCTCGGCGGGGCTGAGTATTCTCCTGTTCAGACCCTTGGCTCAGAGACTGCGGCACATCATCCTTTTTCTCCAGGTCAGTCACTGTTGAATCGGGTGGCGATATTTCCGGCTGGCTACGCTGAGGGGTAAGACCAATCAGTGCCGCGGCTCCATCCACCGCCTGCTTACCCACCTGCGCTGCACCTGCCAATCGAGCCTGTGCCCTGGCCAACCGCAACAAAGCTAAATCTCGGCGAGGGCTATACCCGCCAGATACTCCGACATAATCTAACACCCGCTCTCGCGCTTCTGGCAAAACCTCTGGCTGAATTTGCTGGGCCTGTTTTAACGCTTCCACAACCTCAGCTGATAGCGGAGCTGCCTCCCATTCCCTATCCTCAGAGGCGTGCTTTTGGTCAAATTGCTCAAACCACGCTCGCAGCTGCATGACCCGCTGGTGAGAATTTGGCGACTCCCCACCGCTGAGCCGCAGGGCAAAGCGATCGAGCAAGTGGGGAGAGAGGGTGCCAATGCGGGTGCGATCGCACCCTGCCAACCAAAATAACTGGGGCTGCCAGCGATCGCGCTGTCCGTGCCGCTCCAGGTGGGCCACCTCTGCTCCTATCAGCATCACACAGGCTCGACTCGCGGCCAAACTCAGCCGCGACAAATCGGGGATGACGACAATTCGAGTTTCCTGCTCATTCCCGGCTGCCAGCAAACCTGCTTTCCAAATGACCGATTGGGAAGTGCCATTTTGTCCTAAAGCCAGACAGCCCCATAGGTCTTCTTCCGTCTCCACGGTGCCAAGCTGAACTGGCGGAATCCGCTTGGCAGCCTTTGTATCACTGGCTTGGGGCAAAACCACCTCTCCCCCGGCAACAACTGCCGCCATCTGGGCTAGCAGCCTGGCCATAGTTTGTAGCGTAGCCGGGGAAGCATCAAACACGAGAATGCTTCGCAATCCAGAGCCCAGGGCAGCACAAGCCAACCCCTTCATCAACGGATTTTGAAACTCAGCCTTCACTCAATATGCACCTGGTTTACTTGTCTGAATCTGAACCTAGAACCCGCCGTAGCTCAAGCTCATCCTTTTCAGTCCACATCGCCTCTTGGTTCTGATCCACCCCCATTCGCCGATGTTGAAACGCCAGCGGCGCAATTATTCTGAGGTCGTCAATCGTGACTTCAAATCGTTTTGCCAGAGCAGCGTGGGCTCGCGCCGCCATGGCCAGCACCCGTTCTCCCCGGTTACCTTCGACCTCAAAGGCTTCAGCCAGGGCAACACAAGTCTCCAGTGCTGGTGTCACCTCTACGTCATAGAAGTGCTTCCTAGCCTGCGTCAGAGCATTCCGCCTCTGCTCATCTGCCTCTTGGGCCTGGGCTAAAAACGCTGACGCCCCATCCGCTTGCTGCCTGGCCCATTCGTCTTCAAAGGTCAATACATTTTGAAGGATCTTCAGCCGCTCTTCCTTAGTAGTGGCGGTGTTGACGTTCACCATCAACCCAAAGCGATCCAGCAGCTGAGGCCGCAGCCCGCCTTCCTCCGGGTTCATGGTGCCGACCAGAGTGAACGACACATCGTCTCGAACACTTTGCCCATCCCGCTGAACTTCTAGCTTCCCGGTCGAGGTCACGTCCAGGATGATGTTGACGATGTGGTCATCCAGCAAGTTGATCTCATCCACGTAGAGCAGCTTGTCTTTGGCCTCAACCAGTAGGCCATCCTTCCACTGGGCATCGCTCTGCATCAGTTTGTCCACATCCAGGCCACCAACCACCCGATCTTCTGTGGCGTTGATCGGTAGGGTGACGGGCAAATCGCCGTAGACCATTTTGGCGAAGGCACGTACGGCGGTAGACTTGCCTGTACCTCGCTGGCCGCTCAGTAGCACTCCTCCCAACCGAGGGGCAATGTAGGCCAACTCCAATGCCAGCTTGAGCGTTTTCTGCCCCACGATTAGGCTGTAAGGCAAAATCGGGATTAACTGATCTTGGGCTGGAGAGTTGTTTACAGGAGAAGAGGTGTCTACGCCCATGTCATCGTCTGCCGGAGTAAGACTCGTTAGTCATGAGTTTGCCTAGTTCTGGAGGGTAGTCGCTAATTTTCCTAAGACTAACACTGGTTTACTGGGCCGTTATGCCGTAGCCAAGTTGTTTGGCGATGTCGAGGAAGGGGCCTATATTGCCAATACCCCACTGGTTGCAGACCGCAACGGTTTGATTGTCCCCTGTCCGTAAAATCTGGCTCTCATCCAGGAAGTAGCGCTTTTGGCCCTTCTCTAGGGCTTTCTCAATCGGAGCTACTACCCTAAAGGAACTGTGGAGGAAATCGGGGAATACCTGCCTCAGCTCATCCAAAGTCGCCTGGGGGTGATCGTGAATGTACTGGGTGACTACAGCCAGAACCAAGTTGCGCTTGTTGTATACCTGGCTCAGGAACTCATATTGCGTGTTATCTCGACTAGAACGGGCAGCCGCTCTTTGCGCCTCTGCCTGTTCCCGAATTCTTACCTGGTATTCCTCTGCCTCCGGCAGGGGGATAATCTGCTCGATGTCTAGCAGCAAGTCGTTTCCGAGTTTATATGGCTGAAGGCGGACACATCGAATGTCTAAGTCGCGCTTATTCAGCCACATGACGGCTGTGGTCAACTCTTTTGAAAAATTGGCAGAAGCTAACACGATTCTGACATCTGTAGGAAACTGTTCTTCTTGTGGGTCACTCCACCCTAAGAAGCCTAGGATTTCCTCTTCAAAACCTTTCGCAATGCCTCGCTTATCGAGGTACTGCTGGTGAATCTCGATAGCTCGTTTGAAGGTCAGTGTAGAGACCATCGCGGCACAGCGCAGGGACTGTAGCTCCATATGAGCCCCAATTTCATCACGCTTGAGTTCAATCACTACCAGGTTGGCCTGCTTGTCGATGCCCAGTAGATCGATCCGCCGTGCTCCCTCAGTCCAGCCCGAGAATTCCTCAGACAGCACCATCGTATCGGGCGAAATAACGTTGATGTTGTCTCGGAGTGCGGCTTGCAAGCCGGTGCGCTCCTGAATGCCTTCCGCGCCAAATTGAGTACTTTTGACAGCGGCGATTTGCTTGTCTTTAAGGGTAAACAGCGGCATTGGTTCCAAAGGGTGAGGTTATCTGAATCGGAAGTGGGAGAGCGATTTTAGCGGCGATTGAACTCGACCTGGCCGACATGGGCAAAGTCTCCATACTGCTCATTGCCGCTGAATAGGCTGACCTCATAGGTGCCCGACGTAGGCAATGAGCAAGTGATCTGCGGGCCTTGGGTAGGGCTATCGCTGCAACGCTCCGCCTGAGCAGAGCCCTTAAGGGCATAACTAGAGAGCAGCCAGCGCTGATTGGGGTTCTGGAGCTGGATCACCGCCGTTTGGTGGATATCGGTCTGCGATCGCATTGGCGTAACCAGCTTCATTCCCTCCGCAAAGAACCGGGCTCGCATCATCGGCTGGCGCAAGAACTCCCCTCGAGTAATCGACTGCGCCATGAGCTGGAAGCTTTCTTCTTGGGGAAAATGCGTAATCCCCATCACCTCGGGCGGTGGGAAGAGGTAATCGGTTTTGTAGGCTTTGGTAAAGCCAGACGCCCGATCCACATAACCACTGTTCCAGGTGGCGTCAATTAAATACCACTGCCCATTGATCTTGGCAGCATTCCAGGCATGGCTCTGCCCCTCCAGATCGCTGGTGGAGCTGCGAGAGTCACCGGTCACATAGACAATCTCTTCGCCAATGGCCTGGCCTAGGGCTTCAAGCAGCTTGGCGTAGCCCGCACACACCGCCACCCGTCGCTGAAACACCGTCTCCGCATCCTGAGGCGGATAGATGCCCGCAAAGTAGTTGGGAGCATCGTAGGCAATGCGATCGGCCACGTAATCATGCAGAGCTTTGACCCGCAGCATGGGGTCTTTTTCCTGGCTGGCAATGTACTGAGCGACTGAGGCAATGCTGGTTTCAGCGCTGGCAGGCATGTTGACCACAGCGGGATGAAGACCAACGTCTGTCCAGGGCCACCCCTTCCCCTGTCCCGTCTGTCCTATGGGGTTAGGCTGGGGAGTTTGCTGGGGCCGCACCTGGGTTGTATCGGCGTACTGATCAAAGGGGTTATCGTGGAATCTCAGATAAAGCCCTTCAAGTCCCCTAGCGGCAGTGAATAACCCGCGTCGGGCCAACTCCACCTGTGGCCCCTGCATGCCATCCAAGAACCAATCGCCTCGGGTGGATAGCGCCAAAAACGAGGTCTGGGGCCGCAGGGCCAGCAGGAGAGTGAGGAAGACCAGGTTGAGGGCCAAGGTGCGCAGGGTGATGCGATCGCCCCAGGTGAGAATACTGGGCTGCTTCCCTTTCTTTCGTCCCCGCATTTCCCACAAAATGGGCACGAGGGGAAAGAGCAAAATGCCAGAAAAGACGGTCAGCAGCTTAGGGCCATTGATATAGGCAACGAGCGACGAGGCGACCCAAACGCCCAATACCGGGGAGAGGAAGACTGCCAGGTAGAACAGCGTTCTCGTAATCAGCGAGGGCAGCCTCAAAAAGATAAATCGCATGAAACCGGAGATAAGAAAAGCCAGAGCTCACTTCCAGTCTAGGTTTCCCGATTTCGACGCTGACCTATAAGACAAGCTCGTAGGATAGTCTTTTTGATTCGCAGCCTGCCATTTGCCAAACCTTTACAGGTGTATCTCATTCCGGTGGCTCATTCAGCACCGCGAAAAATACTCTGATCGCACGGCCTACACGAAATTCAGTCCCATCTCCCCAAATGTGACGGCATAGGGGCTGAGCTTGCAGTTATTGCTCTTTTTGGTTTGTCCAAGCGGTCTATTGAATTAGTTCAATATGGCACTCATAGCCCTCTCCAAGCGCCCTGCGCCAGCATTGCAGTACCCCCTCTGAGTCGTCCGTAAATCTCACGATCAACAATTCAGTAACAGCGCGGCTTTCAGGCACGGTGCCCTGGGGATGCGACCAATTCGTTCGTCTCAGCACCTCTTTTACCCGTGCTAAGGTGCCCCACCCACACTGAGGCGCAGGTGAAAAACTCTCCCATACCTCAGAAATCAGCGATACTGCATCCGTTGATAGGGTTTCTGGGCAAAGCGATTCCGGCAACCCAATCGCTGTGGTCAACTGCTCATCCGACCACCAAGCCCACCACTCTTCCCGGTGCAAGAGTTGCACCTCCTCAGCCTGACGAATGTTTGACCAGGGAGTCTGATCTAGTGCAGCTAGACGAAGCGCCTCAAACCAGGTCACCGCTACATAGCGGCGCGTCAAAAATCGAGCCATGATGTTCCTACTCCGCTACCGGCCTACAGACGACCACAGCAGCAAGAGCGGGAATGGCCCCTAATGCTCTGCCCCCAAAGCGTTGCTTAAAATTGTTCTTCATTTCAGTCCAACAACCCTGCGTGTGCGATGGCGGTGATACGAGCGACTACGACCCTGGGGCAAACAGGTCATCGCTCTGCCACCCAATTATCAGGTAGCAAATATCACCAGTACATCATTTGTACTGAGTTAACAGGCAGAATCCGGACGAAATGATAAAAGCCGTTTCGAACGCTATGACACGACCTCCGGCCCGCCTTCAATCTCTGATTCCATCCGCGAGATGGCTTTTTCGTAAACCCGCAAGCCCAATAAAACAAGGCGTACCAGCATTTGGTCTGGGTTACGCTGACTTGCTTCCGCCAATTCCACAATGCGTTCTGTCGGGATATGTTCGTTAAACAGAACTAGATTCGCTTCCAGTTCATGAATTAGAGGACGGCGGTGCTTTTGGGCACCTTCTCGCAGCTGTTGCCCTACGTCACTCGTGAGCAGCAGTTCCATGATTTCGGCCAGGAAGGGCGATCGCTTCCGGTTCCCCTCCGCCGTGCACTGAGCCTCGATCGCCTCCAACAGTTCAGCCGTCATGTAGAACGTCGGGCGGCATCCGCCCTCTGAGGCATCGGATGATTTGTCGTGAGGCACAGGCGACTTGACCATAAGGGATAGTAACGAGACCAACTGCCGCTATCCTAGCCTCCTACTTAAGTCGTCGAAAGCCAGCAGAACGTAGATTCACAGAACTCTAGAGCGGATGAAGTCAATCTCTTCACTGCTTCACATCCTCTTAATCAAGGATTTGTCATACTCCTGCCGACTGCGATTTACAAGCCAACCCCCGGTTTAACTTGCCAAAGCCTCGTCCTTGAAGCCCTTGAAGCTACTCATGGTCAAGCTCGCATTACAAGAATGTAAACAAATCTTAAGGGCTGCTTTACTTTCCGAGTTAGCTCATTCAGTATGACTAAGTAGTACTTTGAATACGAAAGTACGATAAAGATTGAGTCACTAATCTTGAGTTCCTGATAAAGTTCCGCGCTTGATCCTGGGGTGGCGAGACCAACGACCTGTTACCCGTAGCCGCAATCGTCCTACTCAATCTGTTCAGGGAGCAATCTACCTACGTCCTCAATCTCTTGGAGTAGGAGATATGAATCTTGTATCTAACCGCCTGGGGCATCTACTGCCTCTATTTCAGCGCAGCCGTAAGACTCTTTCTAGAGCTGGAGATCAACTTGCCCGCTTCAAATTTCGTGGCCTCAGCGGCTGGACGCTGCTGGGCCTAGCCACCGGAATCTTGCTATTCATCAGCATTACCAGCCACGCCAACCCGGCTATGGCCCAGCTTTTCGACACCGTCGAAGGTGAAGCCCAGAATATCTTTGGGCAATACCTAGATGGCGACATCATCAGCTTCATGTTTGGCATCCTGCGCCTGGTGGTGTGGGTATCAGCCGTAGGCTTTGTGTTCTTCGCTGTCTACCAAGCGCAACGGGGCGAACAGTGGCAACCGCTACTGCAAAACGCCTTCATCATCATTGCTGCCGTCGTTATTGTCGAGGGTCTGAGCCGATTGTTCTTTGGAGCCTGAGATGAGCGATGACTCGCGCCTGTACTGCCCGGTTAACCCGAGCCTGGGCCGACAACCTTCTCTTGGCCCCATCCCAGCTAACCTGCTCGCCCCCTCGGGCGGCATCTTCGTCGGTTTCTACATCTTGATTGAAGTCTTACTCGGCCTGGGCTTTGTCCCATTTTTGCTGCTCAGCACCTGGGGCATTTCCACCTGGTGGGTAGTGGTCGGCGAAAAGACCTGGCTCTTTACCCACAAGTTTGTGCCCGTGCCCGACTGGAAACGGGGCCATGTGCCCTATCAGCGTCATTTATCCAACCACCATGAGTAAACCAAGGCTTGGAACGCAACGCTACCGCTTTCGCCCCTTTGAAGATGAATCGCACCTGGAATGTCTCTGCCGCCTGAACTTGCGCGGGCGCAACGTAGGGGCTTACTTGCTCAAGTACCAGCGGCAGTACAGCCTGGTGTTTGGTTTTCGCAGTCGGGGCATTCATACCCAACTGCAACCGGGGCAGGCAGAACCCACGTTGAAGCGACTGGAGGATGGGTTGAAGGGGTTTCGCCCCGGAGACCGTTTGCGCATTCACTGGCGGTCGTTTGCGGAGGACAATGATCGCCAACAGTCCCTCGAAACCCTGATTCAGACCACCAGCACCCTAGAAAGCCAGTTCCTACTGCTAGCCCAGCAACGCGCCACCCGCGACCTCACCACCGAGAAACAACGACAGCCAAAGCAGCTTTACCTGTTTGCTACCTACCCCATCGGGTCGGGTCAAGAGCAAAGTGCCGACCATGTTGAAAAATTACTGGCCTGGGTGGTCGCCCAGTACGACACCTTTAAAGGATTGAAGGAGCAGAACCAGCAGCAGTCCTATGTGCAGCTTCTGACCCAAGGCTTTACTGATGGCTATCTGCACTGGGAGCAGCAGCTCAATGCCCGCATGGGTCTTCAGGTCACCCCGATGGGAACCGAGGACTTGTGGCAGTATCTCTGGGCTCAGTTCAATTCCACCTCTCTGCCACCGGTACCCCAGTGTTTGGAGCTGAGTGATGCGAAGCTCAGCGAACTGATCCACGATCCGCTGCACGCCACATCTCGCCTGATTCGCGGTGAGAACGGACAACCCAGCCATCCCAAAGCAGACCGTCAGTGGGTGCAGGTGAAAGGCAAATTCGTGGGAGCCGTGGTGCTGGAATCCAAGCCTGCCGGATTCACCACTCCCGAGCACCAGCTCTATTACCTGTGGCAAGCCCTGGCTCAATTCCCGGACTGCGAATGCGTCTGCGAACTGGCCGCAGCGGATCGCATGATGACCCGCGTCACCCTGCAAAGGCTGACCAAACAAAGTGTCACCGCTACCTTCCGCGCCAACCTGCTGCGGGATGTGGATGTGGCCTCTCAAATGCGGATGAAGCAGGGGGTGGAAGCTCAAGAACGGATCTACGAAGGAGCGCTTCCCATTTGGATCAGCGGCCTGGTGCTGCTGCATCGGGATAGTCCAGAGTCGTTGGCTGAAGCCTGCCAAAAGCTCACCAACACCTTTCACCAGGGCGATTTTATCCGAGAAACCGAGATTGCCTGGCAATTATGGCTCAGGTCACTGCCCATCGTGGGCGATCGCCTGATCGACGATGGCCGTAGACAGATGTACCTGACCAACGAAGCCCCTGGGCTGATGCCGGTGGCTTGTCCCCGCACCATCGACAACCGGGGCATTGAGCTGATCACCCGCGACGGTCAGATGCCGGTCTATTTGGACTTCGTCAACCAACACCGGGGGATGCTGATCTTCGGGGAGACTCGCAGTGGGAAGTCGGTGCTGGCGGCGGAGATCTTTGTGTGGGCGATCGCCAACGGCATGAACGTTATCTCGTTGGACTACCCCAAACCCGATGGCACCACCACTTACACCGACCTGGTCAAGTTCTTCGGCGACCAGGGCGCTTATTTCGACATCGGCTCTGAGAGTAACAACCTGTTTCAAATCCCCGACCTGCGTAATCTGCCGGGCACCCAATGCCAAGAGCGCCTGGACGACTACAAAGAGTTTCTGGTTAAAGCCCTCGACACCATGGTGATGGGCACCGAGACCGACAACCAATTGGGCAAGCGGGTTCACACCGTGCTCTGGCAAGCGCTATCCACCTTTTTTGAAACCCCGCAGATCCTGACCCGCTATGATGTCGCGTTTGAATCGGGATTCGGCAGTCCTGATTGGCAGCAGATGCCGACCTTGTCCGATTTTGTCGAGACCGTCGCCAACCTGGATCTGGAGGTGGAATCTGCTCTCTTGAACGAAGCTGTCGCTACCATCCTGCTGGAACTGCGGGGCTGGCTCTCCAGCCGGGTGGGCAAAGCCATCTCCCAGCCTTCCACCATTCGCACCGATGCTCAACTCACCGTCTTTGCTCTCCGCAACGTCGGCGACAACATCGAAGCGGCGGTACTGGCCCTCTCCGCCCAATCCATGGCCTTCCGCCGCGCGCTGGAAGTTTCCGACTCCCTGCTGGCCATTGATGAGAGTCCCATTCTGTTCAAGTACAACGGCATCGCCCAGATCATCGGCCAGGTCTGCGCCAACGGAGCCAAATCCGGCATTCGGCCCCTGATTATCGGCCAAGACCCTGACACCATTGCTCAATCTGTCGCCGGGTCGCAGATTCTGCAAAACCTCAATACTCGGTTGGTAGGAGCCATCCAGCCCAACGCCCTACCCTCCTACCAGCGGCTCTTTGGCTACGACCCGAGTTTGCTGCGGCCTAACACCGAAGAATCTTTCCGCATCAGCCCCGGTCGGCTCTGTTCTCACTGGCTGCTCGATGCCGATGCCAGGCTTACCCCCTGCGCCCACTATCCTTCTCGCGAGTTGCTAGGAGCTGTCGCCAATAACCCCAAAGAACAGCGAGCACGCCAGCGGGTGTTATCCCAGCACCCCAACAAATTTGCCGGGTATGCCGCTTTTGCTAAGGCCTACGTTCAGGCGCTGCACAGTGGCCAGTCCCTCGACACCATTGCGCCCGCCACCTCTCAGTTTGAACTAATTCATTCAGCGGCTGAGCCAGCTCCCAACGGTCATCAACCTCAATCTTCAACATCTCGGAGGTCATCATGACAACTCAATCAAAACGCCAACCAATTCGCTATCGCTGTATCCTCGGCACCAGCCTCAGCCTCGGCCTACTCGGCATCAGCACGGCTCGTGCTTCCCTCCAACCCGGCGGCTGGGGCCAGCAGTGGCAAGACTGGGCAACAGAAAACCTGTCCAATCCTTTAGAAGACATCCTGGCCCAAATCGAGGAAACCACAGCCCTGGCCGAAGAAACCTTGCAGTCCGTTCTAGGCGACCAGTGGGAAGCGCTGAAAACAGCCTTGGGCAGCAACCTGCCCGACCCTAGCCGAGTACGGATGGAAGACGCTGTTCCCATCCAAAGCATCCTCGGTACTGACCCCACCACCCAACAGCGCGAGCTAGCCAACCGATACGACCAGGAGGTTGCCCGCTCAATGGCCTCGCCCTGGCTGGGCGATCAGGGCCAAACTCGATTATCCAATCAAGCTGAACAGACCACGGCTCTTTTAGAAGGGAGTCAGGCCCGCACCCAGCAGGCGCAGTCCATGGCCGAAGAAGCCCAAAGCATGAACGTCACCCAAGACGTGATGAAGCAAAATGCTCAGATTCAGGCGTCCGTGGCAGCCCTGCTCCATGAACAGACCCAGCTCACCGCCGAAAACAATACGACGCTGACACAGCTCCACCAGCTTCAGGGGATGCTCACCCAGCTCGCCGCCAATACCAGCGAAGGCATTGATGAAACCAACCGCCGCGAACGGGTGGAGCGGCAGATTTCGATCTCCGGCTCCGCCCAAGCTCCGATCTATATCCCCGGTGCCCTAGGTACTGACACGTCTGGAAACTAACGAGCCATGCTCAACGCTCTCCTACCATCAAGTATCGTCCCCCTGGCCCAAGTCACAGGCGGCGTCGGCATCATTGACGACAGCGTGCAGCAACTGGAAGCGGTGCAGCAGGCCTGGGATGCCCGTTGGCAAGATATCTTCGCCAGCAGCAGCGGCCTGTATCTGGGCATCAACCAGTTTGCCTCGATCATTCTGGTGGGTGCCTTCCTCTTCTTTGCCGTGGGCTGGGTGAAAGAGGCCATCGAGCGAGGCATTTTCCCGGCCCTACCCAATGTGCTCTGGGTGCTGACCATCGCTGTGCTGCTCTTCAACAATGGCGCTTTGCTAGGTTCCGCTACCCTCGGTATCCGCAACCTGATCAACGCTCAAACCCAAACGGTGCTCCAGGTGCAGGTAGGCGAGGTGTCAATGCTGGAAGCTCTCAACGATGTGATTCTGTCTCAACAGGCTAAGGCCGTGATTCAGCAAGAATATGCCGCCTGCGATGCCCAAACCGGGCAAGCCCAGGTGGACTGTTTCATCCGTGCCGGGGAACGTGCTCAGCAGCGGCTGGAAGAAGAATACCGTTCCCGAGGGTTTTGGAGTGCAGGCCTACAACGACTGTGGAGTCGAGTGCAGCAGATCAGCCAGCAGGTGGAGCAGGTCTACCAATCTGGCGAAGCGCCCGTTGGAGGCAATCCCCTGGCCGACATTCTGGTGGGAACTGTGCTGCAAACCAGCAGCCAAGCGCTGGCGGAGCAGTTTCTCAAGGGCTGGCAGTGGGCCTTTGCCAATCTGTTGGAAATGGCGATGCTGCTGACTGGGTTGATTGGTCCCATCGCGGTCGCGGGTTCTGTTGTGCCGCTTCAGGGTCGTCCGTTGTGGTCATGGCTGGTGGGCTTTTTCAGTCTGGGCATGGCCAAGTTTTCCTACAACGTCATCGTCGGTCTGGCGGCCACGGTGGTCGTAGCCGCCGATGCCCAGACCTCCAGCGACTTTGGTTTTTTGCTGCTAATCTCCATCCTGGCTCCGGTGCTTGCCCTGGCCATTGCTGGAGGGGCTGGGATGGCGGTCTTTCGCGGTGTTTCTGGTGGGGTGACCCGACTGATTGCGGTCGGCACCTCTGCAATTCCCATTCCGAGGTAAGTGATGGAACTGCTTGAATTTAGCCGTAAGGTGAAACGACCTCGTATCCATTCCAGCGATATTCTGCCCCTGGCCTTTGCTGGGCTGTCGGTGGGGGTGATTGTTTTCGCGTTGTCTCTTTTGTGGCTGGCGGTATCCGTATCGCGGCTGGCCAACCAGAAGCCGCCGACTTTGGTACAGCAGGTGGATGGTCGTGCCTTCTCGGTGCGCCCTGCCGACTACCGCCACCGGGAACCCGAGGTGATTCGTCAGGTGGTCTCGACCTGGGCAATGATGACCTTCACCTGGGGCAAGCTGCCGGGGGAGGGGGAGAAAGCTGTTGATGAAGGGGTTAAAGTTGCCGGGCGCGATCGGGTGTCTAAAGCTGCCTGGGAAGCCTCGTTTCTGCTGGCCCCCGACTTCCGCGATGCCTTTCTGCAAACGCTGGCTACCGAAGTGATTCCTGAGGGTGTCTTCGACGGGCAGGTGTCAGCGGTCTTGATTCCCCAGCACATCTCCCCACCCCAAGCGATTGGCGAGGGCCGCTGGCAGGTGGATCTGGTGGCCACCCGAGTGGTGTTTGAAGCTGCTAACCCCGCTGGGACAACCCTGAATTTTAACCGACGCATCACGGTGCGAGCCGTTGAACCCACCGATAAACCCCTGATTCCCGATGCGTCAGAGTACCAGGCGGTGGCCTACCGCCTGTTGGAGAGCGGGGTGCAGATTGAAGCGATTCAACCTATTCAACCAGAGGACGTGAGCCGATGAGTCCCCTCCCAGAACCTAACCTGGATACTCTGCGCGAGATGATGGGCGCACCCGATCTCGCAGAACCGCTGGTGGCTGAGGAAGCGTTCTCAGAGCCCGTGCAGTCTGAGCGTCCCTTCTGGAAGCTGCCAGTGCCGAAGCTGGTGTTGATTGGTTCGGCCCTGGTGCCGGTCTTTGCTTTGGCAGGCGTCTTCATTGCAGGCAGCCGTCAGGGCGATACGCCCGGTACGACGACAACTCTGCCAGAAGCCAATCCAACGGAAGCCCAGCCTCAGACGGTGGAAGCTGAACTGGAGCAGGCTAGAGCAGAGATTGCTGCCCTCAAAGCCCAGATGGCGTTGGAAGATCAGGGGGCGGTACAGACGACAACCTCAGGCGCACCGCCTCGTCCGACTACGACACCAACACCTTCACCACCCACGTCGGTGGCAACGCCACCTAGACCAACGTCTCAACCCGTCGCATCAGCTCCTCCACCCACTATTTCAGCAAGACCAGCCTCCCCAGCCGTCAGCTATCCCGCCCCAACGCCTCGCCTACAACC
Source organism: Nodosilinea sp. FACHB-141 (assembly GCF_014696135.1). Lineage (NCBI taxonomy): Bacteria > Bacillati > Cyanobacteriota > Cyanophyceae > Nodosilineales > Nodosilineaceae > Nodosilinea > Nodosilinea sp. FACHB-141. Next base: position 25,480 of record NZ_JACJPP010000025.1, read on the forward strand.
AGCGGCGACAGCGACCCCTGTGGTTTCTCGCCCGTCAGCAGTTCCTGCGGCCCCAACCTCAGCGGCGGCTCCTGCGGTTGATCTGGTAGAGCGCTGGCAACAGCTGGCTCAGGTGGGAAGCTACGGAAGCTTGCCCCTGCCCGAGGAGTCCGCTGAACCTGCCTCAGTGCCCGAGCCTGTGGCTCAAGCGCAATTTGCCTCTGCCACGACCCTACCTCCGGCACCGGCTCCCGTCAGTCCGCCAGAATCCATACCAGCGGAGGCAACCCCTGAATTTTCAACCGCTGAGGTGCCTGACTTGGAAGGGGTAGCCGATCCTGAGGAGCTAGCGACAGCTGATGTGGAGGAACTGTCTCCACCCGCTATTCTCACCACCGCTGAAGAGCGCATTCTTCAACCGCCCTCAATTCCAGCCTCTCTAGTCGCAGGGACACAATCCAACGGTTCTCTAGCAACGCCGGTCATCTTGGATAGCACCGCTGAAGGCAATAACCTGCTGGTCGTGCTTTCAGAACCGCTGGTTGATAGCCAGGGCCAAGTGGCAATTCCCGCTGGGGGCGAACTGGTGGTACAGGTGGAAGCGGTTTCTGATAGCGGCCTGGTGCAGCTTTCCGCTACTCAGGCGATCTGGAATGACCAGGGTCAATCTCGCGAACTGGTGCTGCCCCAGGGCGTGATCCAGATCCGGGGCCAGGGCGGGACACCGCTTCAGGCCGAAGCCTATGACGACATTGGCCCCGGTATTGCGGCGATGGATGCGGGTCAATTTGCCCTGGGTTCGATTCGTCGGGCCAGTGAACTCTATACCCGGCCCAATACTCGGGTTGAAACTGGCAGTGGGTCAACTGTGGTAACAAGCGAAAATCCGGCTCCGAATGTGTTGGCCGGGGTATTGGAGGGAGGGACTGACGCCATTCTCGACACCATTACTGAGCGCAATCAGCGGGCGATTGAGGAGTTGGAGCAGCGGCCCCGCATTGCCTATATCGAGGCCGGTCGGCCTGTGCAGGTATTCGTCAATCAATCGATGCAGATGCCGATTTGAGAACAGGAAAATGATTCGACATTGGAAAACACTGATCCTATCCCTGGCTTTGGCAGGTCTCTCTACTCCAGCCTGGGCACAGGCCACCCGCACTATTTCAAACCGAGCTGCCAGAGGTGATCATGCCCCGGTCACCGTTGAGCTTCATCCAGGTCATGGGGTCACGCTCAACTTTCGCCCGGTAGGCGCGGTTGTGCATCGCGCCTGGCTCGATGATCCGTCTCAGGTGACGCTGAATTTTGACGATACTCGCTGCGCATTAGTAGCGGCACCGGGGGAGTGTGCAGCGACGGTAGTCCATCTGCGGCGGATTCAGCCCCTGGCCTTTCCAGGTTTACCTGCCACAGCGACGACCACGCTGACGGTCGTAACCGATAGCGACCTCTATACCTTTCAACTGGCCTTTCCTCAGTCAGGCGCACCCGCCTACAGCATTTTGGCGGTTCAACCCGATGCCCCGTCACCCTATGCCAGCGCCATTTTGACGACCCAGATCGCTAGCCCTGCCGGGGTGCAGTGGGTCGAGAGAGGGCTGCTCGAAGCTCAGCGTCGCAATCTGGTGGCAACTGGAGATCCACTCTGGGAACGAATTCAAGCCCTGCTGGAGCACCTCAGGCTGGGCCGACCACTGAGGGAATCCGCGCAAACTGCCGGGGTATCCGAAGCCTTGGTGGTGCGCCTAGTGGAGTTAGGCCGATCTGATTCTGGACTCACCCAAGGGAGATAACCCATGAATAAACGATTTCGACGACACCTTCAATGGTTGGGCCTGGTAGTCCTCGGACTGCTTACAGCAGGTTTAGTCTGGTTCAAACCTGCCTCGCAAGCCGCGACAGAACCCTGGATTCCCACTGTACCCGTGCAGTGGGATAAGCAGTACGCCCGAGTTCCTGACTGGTCGCAGCTAACTTTTGCTAACCTGCCGCCGCTACTGTCTGGTGGAGCTGTTGACATACCCGGCGACCTAGTCAGCAGCCTGGGCTACGACCCATCTCGTATCTGGCAAGCGGGGCAGTCGGTGGCTGAGGTGCTGAAGCTAGGTGATTTTCAGACCAGTCTCTACCCCCAGTTATTTAATCTCCAAACACTGGCTCAGATGGATCAAATCGACCTGAGCCAGGTGGCCCTGAGCGCTTTGGAGATGGTCGACTGGCAGCGGGTTGAGGATTTGGTCTCGGCGATTCCGGGGTTAGGCAATCTGCGGTTAGATCAGGTGCCTCCCCTGGATACTCTGGTCTCGGGAGTACTGCCGGTGTCGAGTTTACAAGGACTCAGCAGCCATGACTTATCTATTGCCAACCTGCTGGCCGAGTTTCCAGATCTGGGCCAACTGAGCCTGGGGCAACTGGGTAGTCAGCTCAATTCGTTTGCCCTGACCGATATTCCGGGACTCACCGGCATTTCCTTACAGAACTTTCGGGACTGGGGCAATAGCACCATGGGCGGGGTGCCGGGACTGGCGTCGGTGCCGTTGGATCAGATGCCCAATCCGCTCTCCGGGGCTGGGGCGATTGGTCAGATCGATATGGTCTATGGTCAAGCTGAAACCCAGCGGCAGACGACCATTTCAGGCAGTAAGCAGGCGGGGTTTCAGGTGCCTTGCGCGGACTCCTGCGCCCATGTGGAGTTTGCGGGTACTCCAGGTCTGCACGGGAAACAGTGGATTTCGGGACAGGCGCAGCAGGTGCCAGGGGGCGAAGGGTTTCTGTCGTTTGTCAATGGCGGTCAGGAGCCTACCGGGCGGCATCCCTTTGGCGATGCGTTCAAGGTGGCGCTGTGGGATGTGGATGAGTCCTCGGGCACGGTCAGCACCGCGCTGTTCTTTCGCATGTGTCAGCGGGGGGGCTTCTTGAGTCCGGATCTGGGTTGTACGCCTTACTTCATTGGCCCGGTGCCGTTTATGACCTACCGGGAAACCGATTTTATGATGGTAGGCACTGTAGATGGTGGAAGTGGTGGTCAGGCGGCTTCGAGTCTGCCCATGGTATCGGCGTCTCCTGGCGTCTTGGGCCAGACAGCTTTACAAAGAGCGCAACTACAAGCCGCTGATCTACCGGGTCTACAACCCTGTGGGAATGGCAACAGCGGACTCGATCTGGGAGCACTTTCCACTGCGATCGCTACCCTCAGCCGTTATCCCACCGTCATTGGCCCCTATGGCTGCGATGCTAAAGGCCACTGCGGTCGTCGGTTAGGCCAATACCCCCTAATGAGCTATCAGCCGGAGGTGAAGGCGATGATTGCGGCTCAACCCGGAGGGCAGGAGTTTCTCAAGCGGGTCGAGTCTGGGGCTCAGGTTAATGCTGATGAGGTGGAGCGGTTTTTGCCCACAGCGACCCAAACCCATCTGGTAAAGGAATCCTTGCAGGCTATTGCTGAACAAGCTCAAAGAAATGGGCTGTCGGATGCCGCCCTGATTGAGCGCATTGGCCAGCACTATTTCGGAGGCCCAGGAGTGCCGGTCGAAGGCACAGTGGCTGACATTCAGGGCCAAGTGTTTCTCGCTCCTCAAACGGCTTCCTTAAGTCAGGCCTATGCCCAGGCCAAAGGCTGTATGGCTCAAGGAGGTGACCAGGGATGAAACGAGTCTTGCGTGCCAAACCCCTTCCGGTCAGCCTGGTGATGCTTGTGGCTCTGGCTATTTGGCTCTGGCCTCGACCATCTCAGATGGACTGGCGCTTAGCTCAAGAGGTGGCTCCCCTGCCTTTGCTCAGTCAGATGATGCAGGACAACCTCAGCCCTACTTTTCCGGTCGATCCGGGTCAGATGCAGATGTGCAAGGTGCAGGTTGCAGGCCAACGTCAGCCGCTGTACTTGGTGGATTCTCGGGTTGAAGGAAGGGAAATGCAGCCGCTCTGTGGAGCGATTGGCTGTGCCTTCTTTGCCTATATTCCCCAGAACACTGACTTTCAGCGGGTACTGGCCACCTATCTCAATCCCCACGTACCGCCAGGCCGGAGCCTAATTGAGCCGACGATAACCGTAGAACATGGCTTACCTCGACTGGTGGTGAACCAGTTGAGTGCCGAAGGCTTGCAGCAATACACCTTGGGCTTCAACGGTCAGGCCTACGAGATTCAGCAAATCGACACCTTGGCAGGATCATGACGACCTCCTCTCAACCCCAAAGCCCTCTGGATCTCAGCATCCTACGGGATACTGCTCAACCCTTCTTGGATTCCAGCATGGGTACTCTGCTGCTCGGCCTGGTGGTGCTGTGGGTGGGGATGAGTCTGTTTGGCAACAGCACCAACAAGAACAAGCTGGCGACCGGGCGCTTTGCAGGTAACGCCGAACGGCGACGGGCGAAAGCTCTGGGGCGCAAGCAGCAAAAGCAGCGGCATCCAGCCAAAGTACCACTCAAAGCTGGGGATCTCGATATTCCCCAAGCCCAGCAAAGTATTGTGGTAGCCGGAGCACCGGACTCGGGGAAAACCTACAGCATCATTGATCCGGCGATTCGCTCGGCGATCGCTCAGGGCTTCCCCATCGTGGTCTACGATTTCAAAGGCAGTCAGCTCGCGGCCCATGCCGCCTGGGCCTCCAGCCAGGGGTATCAAGTCGATGTGTTTGCGCCAGGTCAGCCCTACACCGGCATCTGCAACCCCCTAGATTTTCTTGAAGATGAAACCGATGCCCTGATGGCCTCGCAGCTCGCGGCGGTGCTGCAAAAGAATACCCAGCGGGACGGTGGCTACCGGGATAACGACTTTTTCAATAGTGCCGGTACGAATCTGGTCGAGGCGGTGATGCTGCTGGCCAAGCGCACGCCCTACCCCGACCTGCTGATGGCGAACAAAATCTTGAACCTTTCCAACCTGCCAGGGCGCATCCGACAGGCGGGAGAGTCGGGATGGATTCCGCCCTGGACGATGGAGAGTTTTAACCAGCTGATTGCCTCGGAGGAAGCTGATAAGCAGATTGCGGGGATTGTCGCCACCGCCCAGCGCACGTTCAAAACGTTTACCGGCAAGCAGTTGGTGTCCAGCTTCTGCGGCAAGACCACTATTCCGCTGGATATGACTGGCAAGCGCATTCTGTTTTTGCAGGTAGATATCCAAAAGCGCGATGCCGTCAGCCCCCTGCTAGCGGCCATCCTCCACCTGATCGTCACCCGCAACTTTGCCCGGTCTCGATCTGAACCGCTGGTGATCGCCCTCGATGAGTTACCGACGCTCTACCTGCCGGATCTACCCAAGTGGATCAACGAGTTTCGCTCCTACGGGTTTGTGGCGCTGCTGGGCTACCAGAACTTTGCTCAACTCCAGCACATCTATGGGCGCGATCTGTCCAGGGCACTATTTGCCGCCTGTGGTACCAAGGTGTTCTTCAACCCCAAAGACAGGGAGACGGCTCAGGAGTTCTCGGGCTACCTGGGCGAAAAGGACGTGCGCATCTACACCCGCTCCCGCAGCCAGGGTCGCTACGGCAGTAATAGTCGTTCGGAGCAGTGCCAGCGGGTGCCGCTGATGACGGCGGATCAGATCCTGAAGCTGGATCAGGGGGAGTGTGTGTTTATCAACCCGGCCTACCGAGGCGGGGGCGAGGCGTTCGTACCGCTGCGGGTGCGGGTGAAGATTTCAAAAACAGAGCAGGCGATTCAAGCCAGGAGTGAATCCCTGTGGCACAGCACGGTGCAACAGAAACTCATCGCCCGCTGCCAACAGCAGCAGACCCTAACAGATTTAGATGACGAGAACCAAAAGCGCAAGGAAATCGCCGAGTGCTTGTTTCCTCTACCCCTGGGTGGCGGGCAGCCGCTATCAGGGCTATCTGCCAGTTCTGACATTACCGAAGACGAATTCGATGAGGCATTACGATGAACCACACTGTAACAACTTGGGGACTTTCCCCAAGGGCCACGTCGTTTTTAAGCCAGCACCCAGAGCAACTACCTGCACTGGCTGAAGCAAAAGCCTTACCGCCGTTACCCCCTGGCTATGTGCCAGAGGTAGTGGAGGTGTTGTTTGACGACTTGCCCTACCTCCGAGCGGTAAACGGAGAATTGATTTTTTCCAGAGACTGCCTGACTGACTACGAGCCTGGCTGCGTGGAATATCGCCTGGATGACCAACTAGCCTTTTTCCAAGTCGGCGGTGACGTGGTGGTTGACCGATTGGGTGGTCTGGCGCTGGTGCAGGGGAGGGTGGCATGAATCCCTTTGTGATTAGTCCCCAAGAAGCCCAGGCGATTCAGGAGGATGAGGTGCAGCTGGTGATGGCCTTGACCCAGGTCAGTCAGCGGTTAGCGATGACATTTAAACAATCACTGCCACTTCCCCCGATGGGTCAAGATGACTTGCGGATTCAGCTGGGGCAACGGGTGGTTTATGGTCAACTGGCCGATGGCACGATTCGGCGAGAGCTGAATCTCAATAGCTTGAAGGTGATTTTGGATGCCATTCAGCAGCCAGTCACTCCAGGCGTTGATCCAGATGTGTACAGGGGTAAAGTTCCAGCGATTGAGATCCGCGATCGCGGTGCTGTGCTGTTTCGTGAAGAACGGGATGGTGTCATTACCGTCAACCAAATTCAGATGCAGATTGGGGAGGCTGTTGAACAAGCTCGACCTACTGCTCCCAGTCCAGCCCTGAATGGGTGGAACGGGAAAACCCCTGACGCTCCATCGCCAGACCTGACGGTTGACCCAGAGGCTGTGACTCAGATCGCAGCCCGGCTGATCAACCCTCTCAACGAATCGAAACCTATCTACGATGCCGTCGCTGTAGGCGACTACCAGATCAAACAGAGTGGTCACCACCTGAGCGTTAGTCGGGATGACCAAGTGATTCTGGTAATGCGCGATGGGGCAGTGGTGTCCAACCAGTTGCAGGACGTTGACCGAGCGGCATTCCTGGAACTGGATACCCGGCTCTCCCCAGCCGTGGCCGCAGAAGCGGCTCTGCCAGAGCTATCCCAGAATGGTTCGACGCCTCCAGTATTGACCGTACTGAACCAGGCCGTGGAACAGTCAGGGGATAGTCCGACTAAGACCCTGCTGAAGGCGACGATAGAGCAGTGGCAAGGCCAGACTCTAGATGTCCGCGTGACTCAGTGGCTCAGTCAGCATCTGGAGAACCGACGTAATCAGCAGATGGCGCGGGCGGTGGTGGAGCTTTTTCAGCGGGGACACGAGCGTACCGGAGAAACCCTCTACCAAATCGGGGACTACAGCCTCAGCCGCAAAGCCAGTGGCGACTACAGCCTGCGTGATCAGAGGGGAGAACTGATGCAGGTGCGGGTGAGCAAGTCTACAGGACTAGGCCGGGGCATTGAGGTGGTATCGGTAGCCGAGCGGGTCAGCGATTTTCAGCGGCAGGAGTTGAGCCGCCTGCGCCACAACCGGGCCGCTATGCCCCAGGGCAAGCTGGATGTGGAAGCCGTCTATGCGGCTCGCACCCGCCGGGTCGAGCATACCGTACGGAACTTCCTCCAAAGCCACGTCTATGCCAATGCCTGGAATAAGGAGGGTGGCCAGTTCAAGCTGGAAGTGGGCAACGACGACCTGCTGCGCATTACCGATAAGTGGGGGCGAGGGGTGGTGTTTGAACGCCACCACAGCAACGTGGTCTCCCGGCTGAACCAGCAGGATTTGCTCCACTTCGAGCGGTTGGAGCAGCGGATGCAGCTAGTGAAACAGCAAACCCATCGTCAGCCTAAGGCCCAGATGGAGCTGGGCTGAGCCACCACCGCAATCAGGGATTCTCCGGCATCTACCAAGACCGTCCGTTCCCGGAGACCATCACCATGGGCCATCCTCAGTTGGCTGAGGCCTATGCGTCCTACTTCCTATCAGGTCAGGGCTTTGGCTCCATTGTCGAAGCTCGACGGTTTGCGGCGGCGGTGCTGGGGGAGGCGGTGCAGCCAGGGACAGCGTTGGCCAAGGTAGTCGATGAATCTGTTGAGGCTGCTGTGGTCAGGGCCGGGCAGCAGATGGTCGGGGGTTCTCAGACGACTCACGAGGCCTACGATCGCCTGGTGGACTTGCTCCAGCAACAGCCCAACTTGAGCGTACGGTCATCGACTTCGGTGCTGCAACAGGCCTACAGTACGCCGATTCCAATTGCTTACCTGGCCTCTGTGCTCGGGGGCATAAATGCGGAAACCACCGTGTACGAGCCCACGGCTGGCAATGGAGCGCTGCTGATTGGGGCCAATCCATATCGGGTGACTGCCAATGAGCTAAATCCAGATCGCTGGGCTGAACTGCAAACCCGAGGCTTTCGCCAGCTCACCCAGGCCGATGCCCTGACCTATAAGCCTGAGACCCAAGTGGATGTGGTCATCTGTAACCCGCCCTTTGGAGTAGTCAAAGACGAGCAGCGCCACACCCGCCGATTCCCCATCGCCGACACCTGGACAACTCAAATAGACCAGGTGATCGCCCTGAAGGCGTTGACGGTGATGAAGGAGGGTGGTCGAGCCGTACTGATTTTAGGAGGCAAGCAAGGTCGTGAAGGCGAACACCGCTCGGAGCGCTACAACAGCCGTGAGAGCCGAGCCTTCTATTACCTGCTGTATCGCCATCACCGGGTCACCCAGCATGTCTCCATCTGGGGTGACCTGTACCGGAAGCAGGGCGCGGGTTTTCCCATCGACGTAATTGTGATTGAGGGTAGGGGGCAATCAAAACGCCCCCTACCCGCCGCTGAAGTGCCTGCCATCTACACATCGTTTACTGAACTAAAGGAGTTGATTCTCAATGAACCTATCCACCAGGCCCGTTTCACCCTGGACGTACCCGTTCATGACCAGCCAGTATCCCAGCTTTCCCAACCTCTGGACATTGGAGGGCCTGGGAACGCTATTCATCGTCAAGGTGCCGCCACAGATGGAACAGTTGAGCGAAGCGACTTACTTGCAGCTGATGCAAACTCGGCTAGACAGAATGATTCAGGACTCCATCTCGGAAACCTCTCAGATCGAGACGCAGCAACAGTTAGCCACCACCCTCAGCGAATTGGACTGGGCTCAGGAGATTCCGATACTGGAGCCGGACGAGGAGCCGGACTTGGCTCTGGAGTATTGGCGGCAGCAGTGGGCGGAGACCTTGATTCGGAACAACTGGCGGTTTCGGGAACGACTCGGCTATTACGGGGGGATCTTTCCGGTAACGCCCGTAACCCCCAGCTATCCGGATTACCTGGACTGGCTGAGCCTCCACGACGAGACCACGCTAGAGGCGTGGCTGAACGAACTGAGTCTGTAGCCCTTCACCCAGAACTCACCATGAATACTCCTCTTTCAACCGGCGAGGCTGTGACTTCGTCGGCAGACACTTACGATGTCCAGCCCCGGCAAGTGGCCTATGTGCCCAAAAGCAAGGGCTTTTCAACCCAGACTCTAATTCCCTTCAACATGGCCAGTGCGGCGCAGCAGGCGCTAGAGCGATTCGAGCAGCAGCACGGCGACATTGATGAGTACCTGGCCATTCGCCTGGGCTATGGCTCAGTGGCGGAGCTGCACGGCTACTTTAGCGCTGAACAGGTCGATGCTTCAGCTCTGGCGATCAGCAATATCGAGCGAGGAGCTGGGTTCATCACGGGAGACCAGACCGGCATTGGCAAGGGCCGCATCTGTGCCAGCATCATGCGCTATGCCCAGCAGCAGGGGAAGATTGCCCTGTTCATCACCAAGGACAAACCCCTCTATGCCGACATGATGCGGGATGTGGAGGATATTGGCCTGCGGCGGTTTACGCCCTTCATTACCGATAGTGGTACCGAGATTCCGCTGGCCAATGGGGCGGCGTTGAAGACGGCTGGGGCGGCCAAGCAGCAGGCAGAAATGCAGTCGATGATTCAACAGGGCAACCTGGGCCGCTACAGCGCGGTGTTCACCACCTACAGCCAGCTTCAGACGGTGGGAAAGAAAGAACCGCTGCGGCGGACGTTTCTGAGACGGATGGCTCCAAATGCGATCTTGATTCTGGATGAGGCCCACCAAGCGGGGGGCAGCAAGGGCGGGTGGAAGGAAGCGGGACCACCGGATCGGGCTGACTTTGTGCGGGAACTCATCGATCTGTCGTCGGGGGTATTTTATTCCTCGGCCACCTACGCTAAGCGGGCGGATGTGATGGATCTCTATGCCCGGCGCACCGATCTGCGGTTGGGTGTTAGCAGCATGACGGTGCTGGAGAACATCCTTACCCGTGGAGGTGTTCCCCTTCAGCAGATTGTCGCCAGCAAGTTTGTGGCTTCGGGGCAAATGCTACGGCGAGAGCGATCTTACGAGGGCATCTCGTTTCAGGCCAAAACGGTGCCGGTGGATCGGGAGGTGGCCGACGACTTCTCGGCGGCGATGCGGGCGATTAAGGATTTTGACCGGGCCAAGCAGAAGGCGGTAAAAGCGATCAGTAATGAGGCGAAGGCGGAAGCTAAAGCCTTAGGAGAAGATGGGGCGATTGGCGAGGTGGGAGCTAGGAGTACCAACTTCACCTCGTTGATGCACAACTGCATTGAGCAGGGCCTGTTGGCACAAAAGGCAAATGCGACGGTGGAGGAGGCGATTGCAGCCCTGAACCGGGGTGAGAAGCCCGTAATTACGGTGGCCAACACCATGGGTAGCTTCATTGAGGCCTATGCGGAGTCCCAAGATTTGAGCCCTGGGGATGCCATAAGCCTCTCCTTTGGGAATCTGCTAGAGCGGTATTTGGAGCGATCTAGAGATGTGGTGGTGACTGACTACCGGGGTCACTCTACTCGTCTCCGCCTCAGCGATGAGCAATTAGGGGGCGATGCCGTTCTGGCCTATGAAGAAGCCCTGGACTGTATTCGCGAGTCCGACTTCAGCAGCATTCCCATTAGCCCGATTGACTACATTGAGCAGCAGTTGGAGCGGGCAGGCTACCGGGTTACCGAAGTCACCGGGCGGACGGCGGGCATTGAGTATGGGGCTGACGGCGCTATGGCCTACAAGGTGCGGCTGGGGGAGGAAAAGACAGCCAAGGGCAGGATTGATGCGGTGGCCCGGTTCAACGCCGGGGATGCGGACGTCATCCTACTGAACTGTTCGGGCTCTACGGGGATTTCGCTGCACGCTTCGGAGAAGTTTGCTGACCAGCGGCCTCGCCACATGATTGTGGCCCAGGCGGAACGAGACATCAACGTGTTCATGCAAATGCTAGGCCGGGTGCATCGTACCGGGCAGGTGGCCTTGCCGAACTACACCTTATTGATGGGCGACCTCCCGGCAGAAAAACGACCGGGGGCGATCCTCTGTCGCAAGATGGCGAGCCTCAATGCCAACACGACGGCGGCGAGAGAGACGGATATCTCGCTCAACACCGTGGTGGATTTCATGAACCCCTACGGCGAGCAGGTGGTGACGGAGCTGTTGGCGGATGACCCGGAATTGAATGCCAAGCTAGATTTCCCTGCCGCCAAGGCTGAAAACGATGCCTCCGATATCGCCCTAATTAAGAAGGTGACGGGGAGGATCCCGCTGTTGCCCATTGCCGAACAGGAAGCGGTCTACAGCCTGATTGAGTCGGAGTACTGCGACCTGGTGGATCAGGCGCGGGCGATGGGGGAGAACATTCTGGAGGCCGAGCAGCTGGATCTCGATGCGCGTCCGCTGGCGCGGATGGAGGTGATGGCCGATGACAGCGAGACCGCTAGCGAGTTCACCGGGCCAGTGTATCTGGAGTTGGTGGAGGCGAAGAGTGAGAGTAAGCCGCTGACCCAGCTCCAGGCGATCAATGCGGTGCGTGAGTCGGTGGGGTTGGCGGAGGTGGCATCGGTGGACGCCCACGACGCTGAGGATCTGGGTGCAACGGCGCGTCAGCAGGTGGCGGCGACAATTACCGAGTTGGAAGCGCAGACGAACCAATATCGGCAGGCGGCGATCGCTCAAAAGCAAGACAGTAAAGCGATTGAGAAACTAAACGACCGCATTGAGCAACAGCTCATGCATGTCTCTGGCGTGTTGGAACAGTTCGTGCCGGGGACACCACTGCGGCTGGTGACACCAGCTAGTAAGACGATTCTCTATGGCGTGGTGGCCGGGGCCGATACCAAAAAGCGATCCGGGAGTCCGGCGGCACCGAACCGCTGGAAGTTGAGGATTTTGGTGGCGGATTCCGCCCGGCAGATTACGGTGCCCTTCTCCAAGTTCAACACGGGGCGGACGGGGGCGATCGATGCCACAGTTCAAACGGAGGACTGGTTTGGTAATAGCGTCTACTCGCTGTTCGACATGCAGCAGGAAGCAGGGCGGGTCAACCGGCAGATTTTTACCGGCAACTTGATTAAAGCGTTTGAGAAGTACTCCAACGGCAAGTTGGTGAACTACACCGACTATCGGGGCGAGGTCTGCCAGGGGCTGATTATGCCCAAGGGGTTTGATATTGAGTCGGAGCTGACCAAGGAGCCAGTGGCGTTTAAGGAGCCGCAGCAGGTGTTTCGCTTTCTTACAGAGCTGACCAACCGGCAGGGGACGGTGAAGACGTTGGATGAGTTGTTGTTGCTGAAGCCGCAGCAGGCGGGGGACGGGTTTATCCTGCAAGCGCCAAAGTCGAAAGAGTCGGGGGGGCGGTACTACCTGGATGAGGCACTGATTGTGGCGGCGGGGTCGGACTTTTACTCGGTCGCCGATCGCATGGAAGTCGTCATTCCCTCAGAGCGGCTGGAGCGGGTGCTGGGGGTGGTGATGCACCAGCGGAACTACACCCTGGCGGCGTTTGAGTTTAAGGAGGTGGCGCGGCAGTTGATGGGGGTGGCACTGCCGACGCTGGAGAAGGTGGAGATCCAGGAAGTGAAGCCCCCGGTTGTTTCTCAGCCGGTTGTGTCTGCGATCGCCAGCCAACCCAGGCTAGAACCAGAATCCGTAAAGTCAGCAGAAAATCTGGCGTTTCCAAATGTACCCAATCAGCCCTCGATGGGCCAACTGGAAAAGCGGATTCTACGGTTTTTGAGGAATGCGGGAATTGAGCAAGACGTAATGACTTCCCAGGAGTTTCATCTGCGGATTGAGAATGAGCCGTTTATTCCCCTGGTGGTGGAGCGGCAGGGGGATGAGCTGTACCTGACCCACTACCTGACTCAGAACGGCGATATGTTCATTGACTCGGAAATGGTGTTTCGGGTGCGCGGGGAGGGGCACATCGAGTTTAAGGAGACGGCGGTGCAGAGTCTGCGAGGTGGGGAGGCGCGTTTGCCCGATCGCGCTTTTGCTCAGATCTTCTCCAAAAACATTGTGCAGCAGGGGTTTGCAGAAGCAGTTCAGGCTCAGCTACAGGCCAAAGCGAAGCCCGAAGTGGCCTCGCAGGAAGCGGAGGATGAGCGATCGCCCATGCCCAGTGATATGCGGCAATACCTGGCGGTGAAAGACCAGTATCCCGATGCAATCGTCCTGGTGCAGTCGCCAGATCAACGGTTCTATGAGGCGTTCTTTGACGGCGCTCGACCCTTGATCGAGCATCTGGAGATGATTGGCACCAGCATGGAGTCGGGGGTAAAGGAACTCGGACGGGTACCGGTGGCGGGGTTCCCGATGGGGAGTCTGCACAAGTATTTGGGCAGGTTGACTCAGCAGGGGGAGGTGGTGATTGTGGATGGGGAGGGGGCGATCGCCGTCCACCCCCATCAACCGCCTACCCTTGTTGTGGAGGAACCACCGCAGCCTGAACCCGTAACCGTAGTCACTGCTTCAGCCACTGAAGAACCTGAATTTAAGGTGCAGAGCTTGTTTGATGTAGAACCCTTTCGGACGGGGCAACATGCTGGTCAGGGGCTACGACCTAGTCCAGAGCTGCTTTGGCAGCAGGAGCAAGCGGCGGCAATACCTGTGCAGAAGGCACCATCTCCCGATCCGCCTCAGCCCAGATCCACAAACCCTGTTCAGGGGCCAACGCTGCAAAAGGTTGCCGATGAGGTGCGAGGAGCAGATTTAGAGGATGTGGCGGCGCATTTAGGGCTGGAATGCGATCGCCACGACAAGCATAAGTGGCGCAATGGCGACCACATCGTCAGCATTAGTGGCCCACTGTTTATGGACTGGTTGGCCGATGCCGGGGGGCGAGGCGCGATCGACTTGGTAATGCATGTTCAAGGAGTGGAATTTAAAGAAGCGGTGGAGTGGCTGTCGGGTCGAGATTTCTCCCAACGACCGGCACAGGTGTCTAGCACTGCCCAGGCAAAAGACTCGGAACCTCGGGCGTTGGAGATGCCACGAAACTCTTCCATACGATGGAATGCGGTGCGGGAGTATTTGGTGGAGGGGCGCAATCTCCCGGCGGTACTGGTGGATCGGCTCAATGAGAGGGGCTTAATTTTTGCCGATGACCATCAGAATGCTGTATTTTTGCGCCATCAGTTGCAGGCCCAAACGTGGGGCCGGGGTGAGGTCATAGGGGCCAGTTTGAGAGGAACCTGGGGAGAGGAAAACCATTTCCACGGGTTAGCGCCAGGCTCGGCTAGAGACCAGGGCTGGTTTTGGATTGGTACGGGGCAAGGGCCAGTGAGTCGGGTGCTGCTAGTAGAGTCGCCCATTGATGCAATGTCGCTGGCGATGCTAGATCGGGCGCAGCGAGGGCCGGAGGGGGTGTCGATTTATCTCTCGACGGATGGCTCGGGTGGCGTGCCAGTTGAGGCACTCAAGACGGTGTTGCGGAATGGGGGACTGGTGGCGGCGGCGTTTGATGCGGATGTGGCGGGGGAGACTATGGCCTGGCGGGTTGCGCAGCAGGTGCCGGGGATTGAGCGGCTGACACCGAACCAGGGGAAGGACTGGAATGAGGTGTTGGTGCGACCGGAGGAGGGTGGCAATGGGTGGCAGCAAAGTCGCCCGGAGTTAGGGCAACTCTGGGGATGGCATGGGGCAGCAGTGGTACTGAGGAGACCAGAAGGGTATTTGAGCCGGATAACCGAGGTTGCTAGGGACGTCGCGAAGGGAAATCCACTGTCGGAAAAGGCAAAGGCAGCTATGCATCGAGACCTGGGCAGCGTTTCAAATTCGTTGATTCCAAAAGGTAGAGTCTCTGTCTCTCCCACAGCAAATCGGGCGACTAGGTTCGATCTGGGAAGATGAGCAGACGCATCTAGGCACTAGGCGCAATCAAGACCAGATCTGACACAATCTATACTCGCCCTTAATTGCTTTTTGGCTTCAACCGCTGCGGCGATTTTTGAGCCTAAACTGAATAGTAGCAGACCAGAATGAGGTCTTCTATTGCCTCTGGGTTAACATACTGATGAAGACTATTGCTTGTCTCTTGTAGCCACATTGGTAGTGACCATTTTGTTCTGGAATTAGGCTAGATGACAACTGTTGTCTCAGCAACTAGAAGACCATTTTTCTCCTCCAAGTTTTTGTCATGGAGGTATGAAACCTCAATCTTCACAGAAGTGGGTTCGTTATGATGAGCTAGTGTGAATATGGTGCTAATACCAAATGGTGAGTAGTTCAAGACGCTGAATACTGCAGTAGCAGCAGAATGTCGTCAATTTCTTCTCTATTAAGACTATTAGCTCTAGCAGACACTGTCCATTTCCTAATGGGATTGCCTAAAAGTGAGACATTTGGCTCCTGCAACTTTTTTCCATCTTTAATAAAGTTTACATCGACATCGTTAATCTTCATCAGTTCTGGCGTTGTTACAGTTTTTTTGTCTTGCGGTTTAAGGTATACCTTTACTGGGGAAGCTAGAGTGAGTGTTTTATCAATCAAGAAATAGGGAAAATACTGCTCGGTCAACTCAAATTCAGTAGCTTGTGTTGCGCTAGATGAGTGTAGCAGTTGATGAAAAGCGGTTGGAAACTCATGTTTGAGGCTTACCAAGCGAAAAAGCCCAGGATCTTTAGCGTAACTAGTCAGAGTAGCAGCGATTTGTTTTTCAACGTCGATTCGGAATGTTACACTATCTTTCGCTGTGTAGCTGACGTGAATAATGACATCAGAGATGGTGTCGTAATTGAATTGACGAAGTGTTGAGGGCAATTCAAGTTTCCAAGCGCTAATTGCTCCAGCACCCTCAAAGGGGAGATAGCGCTCGTCGCGGAAGTTCAGTTCAAACATACCAGCATCGTTTTGAGCAGAACTAGCTGATATAGATGTGCCTTGTCCAACTTTTAGCTGATCGCCGTTCTTATCTAAGGAATTAGTATTAAGCTTGTTCGATGCACGTACCCAACTCTGTTGTAGCGTGAGTTTAGCGCTGACATTAGTATAGGGGCCTGTTACGCAAGGAATTGTAAGCCGTACTGATTTGATTAACCGTTTGAACTGCCCAGGATAAAACAGATCGAACATAATTTCAGGAATCTCGAAATTACAGCTTCCAGTTTGCTTAAGGTCTATTAGCGCAGAGGGAGACAGCAACGCCAAGGAGAATGACTGGGTAATCTCATAGTCTCGCTTGTGTTGTTCTAGATAAATTTTCTCCATGCGTTGCAGTTGCAGGAGCAACCGTTCACCTGCCAAGAGTCCAGCACGATCGAAATGCCAGTTGTCACCTGCAATAAAAATGGTGTCATCATCTCGCTCAAATTTGTAGGCATTTTCTGCCATTTTTGCCATGTCATGGGCGATGTTGTATGCTTCACGGTAAAGACGATTGAGGTTTGTGGAGAGGTAGTTATATAACCCCAAGCTGGTGAATTTATTCTTGTAAAAATCATGTAACTCTTCCACTTGCTCCATGTTTCTCTCATGGATTTTCAAGTCTTTCTCAGCAATTAGTTGTCTTACTTCAGCCGCCAATTGTTGCTGCTTAACTTGTTCCATTTCCTGTTGAGCAAGCAGCAATTGCTGTTTCCATTCCTGCTCACGCCGTTGAAAGGTAGCTTCTAAGCCTGCTGAAGTAGAAATTGCATCAGCGACTGATGCCATAGAACTGAACCAATCTGCCCACGCCTTCGTACTATCCCCTTGCTCTTTGCCACCAAACTTCATAGCAAATGGGCTACCCAACTGAGGTATTAAGTAGAAAATAGCAGCTAAGGTACGATTAATTCCCTCTTTTCTTTTATAAGTAGTTCCTGTCTGCTTAGAATCTTGCTGGGTAATCTCACAGCCTATCAATCCTTTGACAATCAAGTCCTGATAGTGGTTAACCCGATTTTGAACATTGATTTTGGTTTGAACCATTGCCTGATACTGGTACTGCGCTTCCCTTATTTGCTGCTTCTTAATGTCCTTGGTTAATTGCAAAACATTGCGCTCATGAACCGATCGCAGCAAGGTCAGTTCTTCTACATCTTTCTTCTCTAAAGCGCTTAGTAGAGCAGAGCCAAATGACTGCACTGTTTGAGTGAATTGCTTTGCCTTTTCAATGAGGTAGCTGAAACGGTAATGCGGAAGCGGTGAGTGAGGCGAAAATTCCTCCAGGCTTAACCCAGCGGCTTTTGCTCTAACCAAAAACATCGGCTCGATTTCAGGTTGGAACAGAGCTAATTGACGACGAATACCGCTGATATTCATGCAATTGCGGATTTTGAAGAGCCGATCTTCGACTCTGTCCCAATACCCAAGCAAATTATGATTAGGGGGGACACAGAAAACAGATATGCTCTGTTTAACTAGCTCTAACGCAGGATTCATGGGAATGGGTTTGGCAGTTTCCCATTTTTTTGCATCTTCTTCGAGATGTTTTGTCACAGTTGCGACGGTGCTGTAGCTTGCTAGTAGTGGTTGAGTTACTAAGATAGAGGCATTAGAAGTTGCCGTTGACAGGTTTTCTGAAGTGGTCGCCCCACTTCTAGACGCTACCAGTATATTTTCGTTTGCTCCAGCCACTAAGTCTCTCGCCAACTTAGCTTTGTCGATTTGAACAGCAACACGATCGCTGTAACTTGAATTATCTAATTCAACAAGAAACTCAGAGTCACCAATCCCCTTCGTACTAATTCTTTCATAAGTCCGAGTTCGGTCATCCTCAATCTTGCATTTGCCTAGTTTCGCAGGTCGTTTGCCCAATATGTCGTACGCCAAAACATAGAGCATTGTGGCTTCATTGATGGATTCCATTGTGTCTTGGGCGAATAGGTGATCTCCCCAATCCAATAGATTGTCAATGTATTTCATGACGATTGCTTTTTGGTAAGCGCTCAACCGGAGTCGGGCGATCGCATGAGGATTAAAAGGATCTTCATTGTATTGTGCGACCACTGCCTTGTCAGTCAAGATGTCCTTCATTTTCTGAATCGTCAGATTCCGAAACTCAAGGTATCGCCAGTTGCGATCGGTTGGTTTCTTGTCATCCGGGGATTCATTAGCCGTCGGATCAAAGATGCGCTCGTACCACCACTTGGCTTCTTTGAATTTGTGATTAGCGTTTAGATGGTTAGCGATGGTAAATGGAATATGTAAAAATAGTTCTTGATAATAGCTGCCATAAGCTCCTTTAAAGTTAATATGCTCTGGCTCATCTACCAACGACATCAATTCGAATGGATTTCTTGATTGAAACTCGAAAGGATTTTCAGCCTGTTTTTGAGTGTTGATAGACAGAAAAGTTTCTAGTCCTTCGACAAACAAAAGCTCACCTAACCTAGACGATAAAGATGTGCTGATCCTTATAAAATCTCTCCTAATTTGAAAAGATAGAATTTTTAGGTTGAGATAACGAATCAAGTACTGTTGATCATCAACTGTCCACACAAAATCACCCGGCTTATGACTAACAAGATGTAGATTTGAAGACAGTTGTTTTTCAGTGCTTCGGGCGATGGCTGTGCCTTGACTCTGATCATCAGCAATTAACTCATGATCCAAAGAAGCTTCATCGTAGAAATGAGTACCCCTATAAGTCAGCAACTCAACTGTTATTCCAAGCAAGAAAAGCTTTAGTAATTTGTCGTTAGGAACTCCAAGTTCTACAATTCTATCAGGGGGCTTTATGAGATTGTTGAACAAATCAACTCTCGCTCTGGCTGCCACTTTGTTGGAATTCGCTGAGAAATTAGGTTCATAGTATAGAAGATAAAGCTTATTATTGTTAACCGTTAAAAAGCATGATTTATTAGGTGAGATTTTTTTAGAAGCTTGGCCAAAGAATAAGTTCTTAACAGTCTCATCTTTTTCATTTATGGCTAGCCGCTGAACTGGCAACCATTTTTTACCCTCATTTTGGTATGAGAATAAAAACTCAGCACTATATTCAAATCCCTCTGATTTACTCGTTCCTTCCTGAATAGAAACAATTTCTTTTGATTTGATTTC
Source organism: Nodosilinea sp. FACHB-141 (assembly GCF_014696135.1). Taxonomy (NCBI): domain Bacteria; kingdom Bacillati; phylum Cyanobacteriota; class Cyanophyceae; order Nodosilineales; family Nodosilineaceae; genus Nodosilinea; species Nodosilinea sp. FACHB-141. The sequence continues at coordinate 44,683 of NZ_JACJPP010000025.1, forward strand.
TACCCAAAATAAGTATACTTTCCCTTGATGTACAACGGCTGAAACTCTATCAGAGTTAATTCCTAGCTCAATCTTTTCCCAAGGTGTCCAGACCTCGTTATTGATCCATTTACGGTAGTAATACTGGGGTGGGTCTTGTGATGTGCGACTAAAGAAGTAATAAGTTCTAGAAGCATCATGGTAGTAGCTTCCAGCAATGCGGAGGCGAGCTAGTTCAGCGAATTGCGAAACATACTTCTTGTAGGCAGTTTCTGCTGACTCTTGAGTGATTTTTTGTTGCAGCAGTTCGTCTTCCAATTCCTTGAAGATTGGCGTTTTATTATCTCTTAAGTCGGGTTCAATATAGTTTTCTGGATAGAGAAATACTTTTCGATTTGCCTCCCAAACTCGATAATTTTTGCGCCATTCCCACTGCTGGGCTGGAATTCTAGTCGGATCAACTTTGATATTAACAACTCTAGGATTTAAGAGAGGATCTGATTGTTCTAGATTTACCAAACAGCGGTGAATATACAACTGTAAACTGGAAATCGCACAAACTAAGCGAGAGGTGCGAAAACAGCCGCTCATTTCAACATCGAGCAGGAAAAAAGCATAGATATTGCGCAGATCTTGAAACTTGAGGTCTACTCGACGAGCAATGATGTAATTACAAAGAACATCCCGTTTTTTGACGTTGATTCTATCTTGGTAAGGCTCAAGTTTTTCTCGACGGACTTTCTCGTCATCATATTTTGAGCTAAATGAACCGAGAGCAACATCCCTCGCGGCAATTAGCTCATTGTAATTGGCATTCTTGGCAAGTGTTTGTAATGAGAAGCCGTTAATACCAAGAATTTGACACAACTTGAGACATTCCCAAAGATGACCCAACGCTTTGATAGAAACATTCGGTAAGCTGAGAGATTTGATCAGCGATTCAACCAGGCTTTTATCTTGTTTCCACAAATCAGCGAGTATAGCAGCGTCACTACCGTCACCAGTAGAAAAAGCTGTAGAGGTCATATAGTGATCCAAAACGGTCTGCACCTGTTGCTCTGCCTCGTCGCTGAGGGTGATTAAGTTCTTGTAGAAATCTAAACTCTGAACAGTGCCGAGCGTCAAATTTTTGAGATCAGCAATGCCTAGAGCAGACGCTGATTGCGTCAGGTAGGCAACCGTTTTCTCTTTAAACTTAAGATTGTCAAGCAGAAGCAGAACTCGCTCTATCTGCTGAACCAGCGTAAGCAATGAACTCACATCCGAAATTCTCTCCGGTATACGAACCCATTGGAGTATTTTTGTTAATTGATCTTGGGTAAGATTAAACAATATTGCCAGAGCGGTTCTGAGGGCTTCTGTCTTATTGGGTGCTGAAGATGCTTGAACCTCCTGCATGAGTTTTCCTGCAGCGCTAGAATCTACCCTAAATTTTACGGCTGTACTTTCTTCACCTATAAGGATAAACCGTAGTTCTGAAACTTTGAATGGGCAAGATTTCAGCCAATTTTCGACTTGTACCAGCTTATGAATTTGGGACAGAGTTTTGACTACATGCTGACTTGGCTCGAAGAGTAGACGAAGCACTGTAATGAAGTCCTCGATGCTTAATCTCAATGCTCTGGCAAGCCGGGCATGACGGTAAAGCAAGAAAATGTTACTTGGATTGAGAGTGCAATCTCCATTTTCATCAAACGGCATCTCATCCTTTAATAACTGAAATAGCAGGAGCAGTTCAGTTTCAGAAATTCCTAAACCGCCTAGTAAAACTGGGGTTCTTGGATCAACTACTGTGTCCCCAGAGTTCCTTTTATTAAGAGAGTAATGATGGAATGTTAAGGGCTCGGTACCCGTAACGCCAAATAGCTTTTGAGTATCGAATAGCCGCTCAAAGAAGTTGCGATCGCCTCGACTCACGACGGTTTGAGAAGCTGCCGTTGAAGTAGGCAGGTGATCCACCATGGAACAAAGTTCTTCAACGGTCAGATTCAAAGCTTCCTGAATATCAACGAGTTGAGCAAGCTCCAGAACGAGTTTTTGAGACAGCTCTGAGGACTGGATAGTGCCATTCGCCTGTTTAGGAGCTAGGATAGATAGAACCAGATCTAGTTCTGTAATACTCCAGGAGGTTCTCTTCCACAGGCGGATGAAGCGATGGGTGTAATCGAGCCGATCTACCGTTAGTTGCTTCAGCACTTCAGAAGTCTGCTGCAAATCACCCGTTTCATACTTCTGCTCAACAGTGATTTTGTTCAAGTCAGGGTTAAATCGTAGTGCCAGTAGCTCGTCTAACTGCGATCGACTGATGCCAGCTAACTGGATAAACTCCTGCACGTCAAAGTCAACTAGAGACTCTCGGTTATCAAAGCGGTATTTCACGTTTGCTGGATCGGGTTCTGTAATGACCTCAACCTCTTCTTGAGACAGATTAAGCCGCGATCGCCAAATTGTTAAATCTGATTGTTTCAGCGTTTTGTAAATTTGGTGTAGTGTGATCCCAAAGTGACTCAAATAGAGGCGCAGTTCCTCCAATGGTAGGTTGAAGGGTAGGGCAAAGGAGACATTTTCAGACTTCTGGCTAAATTGTCCAAAGACATCTTGGGATAGGGTGCGCTTGAGATAGTTCTCCAGCACCTCGTTGACGATGGTTAGATACGGAATGAGGGTATCTGTATTTTCGCAGCTAAGGGCAAGCGTCCATAGATCTGGACGGCGGTTCTTTAGGTACAGTGGATGGGTCGTTTGTTTTGTGTCAACAAACACAGGCTTTGAAACATGCTTCTCAATGAAGCTCATCAGGTCAACAAAGTATGCTGCTGGACTCAAAACAGAGCTACAGGCTTCACAGTCACAATAATTCTGCTTACCAAATAAGTTCTCAAAACCATCAACCTTTTGTAGGTCATTCACGATGGCAGGATCTAAATTTGCAACAGCAAAGTGTTTAAAGTTTCCCTGAACAATATCTCGAATCATCTCAACTTGATGTGAGATATACAGGGAGTTTTCCTGAGATTTGGCATAGGTCTGACGAGCTTTACCCAATGGCAAACCGCTGTTGTGAACAAAATTCTCCTCAGTGTCTGTAGCGATCGCCAATGTGGAGTCATATCCCCGGTTCAACAGCACCTGACTATCGGCAACGGTGTCTGTCAAGTTCAGCACCCGCTGATATGCCATAAGCTGTTTTCTGACCAAGGGTTGCTCAGTTTCTGAAATTCCTTCCCAGTCAATTCTGGTCGCTTGTAGATCCAGGAAGTTAACCAACCGGAGATCTAGGTTAGGATTGTTGGCATGGAACACATTGAGTAAATCAACACGGGTTGCGATCGCCTGTTTTTTCTGATCCAAATCGCTTGCTTTGTCATTGATTAGATCCGTAACGCCTAAATGCCTGTAATGGTTGGCGAAAGTTGTGAGCTTCTCCAGTTCAGTTTGCAAGGTTTGGCGCATTTCGGGGTCAACGCTCTGCCAGTCCATTTCAGCGGGAGTTCCCCCATCAATCAGCTTATCGTTATGATTCAGCAAACTGCTGAGCGAATCCAGGCGATTGAATTGAGTGTCTAACTGAGCATCAAGAATACGGTTAATTAGAACCTGTGATGGAAAAGTCTGCTCAATGTTGAATACAATCTTGTCTACATAGCTTTCGATCGTTTCACCCGCAGGCGCAGGAACTTGTGCACTAGTCACGAGTTGCTGCCAGTCTGCTTTTCTCCAGAAAGTGAAGTCAGTTGTTTTTAAGTTCTCAGTTTTCAGGGCACGCACGAGCGGCAGATTATCGTTCGTGAGTCTGCCCAATTCAATGGTTAGTTGCAGGTTGTTTTTAGTTTGCTCATTTAGCACTCCCTCAGAGACTAATCCTGACAGTACGTCTTCAGTTACATCATCAAGATACAAATTCTTGGCAATGAGTGTTTTAGTACTCTCATTATCTAACTCTGAAAGTCGAGCATATTCCTGAGTTTTAACCCTCAGGATGTCTTGGCTAAAGATAGGGTTTTCTTGCAAAGACTTATCGAGATGCAGCAAATCTTTAACGGGCTGTGATGGAGTTTCAGCAATACGCTTCTCTACGCTTTTGACTTCTTCCGCTAAAGCTTGATTACGTTTGAGAATTGGTAAAATGCTTTCCTGAATAACGGTTGAAAGCAGGCTATCTTGAGCCTGTTGATAATCAACGTGCTGCACTGCTGCTTTGACCGCAGTGGTCATCGCTTCACTGGTTGTCGCGATCGCCTTAACAATTTCGTTCTGCAAGTGTTGATTTAACTTACTTACTACAAAACTCGATTGCTCTGACTTCAAGTTCTCCAGGTCGGTCAGGTTGCTATAGAGAAGTTCAGGTTGAATCAAAAAGGTTGGCTGTTGAACTTCTAATGCCTGCAGTCGTCCCAGGATGTTTTCTAGCTCATTGCCAAATTGAGCAGGAATAATATTGGATTGGAGAGAGACTTGTAACGCTTGACGATGTGCCTTTATGCCTTGAGCCAAAAGCGCAGGCAGGTCAGTGGGTAAGTTTTGGCGGAAGAGTCCGTAGAAGGCTTCTGGATATAAATCTACGCTTCTAGCTAACCGGGCTGCTATAACCAGAAAAGCAATGTACTCTGAGTTGATTTTAGTTTCTCTTGCCAGGAAGTTAATGTCTTGAAACTTACCTTCAATAGGGTTATCTTCTTCGTCTTCTCTCAAATCGACTAGAGAAGTTCCTGCTAAAAGTGGTTCGATTGTTCTGATGAATCGCTCGTATTCCGATGGAACAGGAATCACATCAGAACTGATGACTAAATCAATGACAGCATCCGCAGAAGCATCGATCAGAGTGGGAGAATTGGCAAGAGGGCGCTCTAGAGGAACTATGCCACTAGGAGTAGGTTCGATGGCTGTAATCATCAGATCAGCATTTTGCTTTTCTGATTGAATAAACTGAGCGCGAGTATAGGTGATTTCGTAATATCCTACTTGATCTGTTGTTGTTTCTCCTAATGACTCAAACCTCCGGAGGTCTCTGTCAAAGGCTCGTACAATTACGCCTACTACAGGGCTACCATCAGCCAGATAAACTTTCCCTTTAACGACTCGTTGGTCAAAGGCACCTAGTTGGGTCAATGCCTCATTAAGTGCCCTGGCTGTTGCTTCATCGACAAGTCTGCCATCTTCAGCAGGTAGCCCAGCCGTTTGCCATTGAAAAGTAAGAATCAATCCTGCGGTGGCATCACCATAGCGTTGTTCCCTTTCCTCGTTAGCAAGTTCCTCTTCAAGGGATTGCTGTTGCTCTGAAAGTTGAATGATTTGCTTGTCAAGTAGCAACCTTAACCCTTTGTGTAAATTAGCAATTTCTAAGTTCTGCTGACCAAATTGAAGGGGAAATGAGATAGGTTGCATGATTGAGTTTCCTTGAAGGGGCGATTGGATGAAGGACTCAGGCAATTAATCGTTTTATTTAATGTAGAAATTTAGTTAGTGCTCTTAAAAAACTCGACAGACTTCTTGAATAAGAATTTTAAGTTCCAAGAGAAGCTAACTTTTCACACAACTGTCTTTCCATAAGGGAGATATTTTTGTGTGGAAATAGTGAGGTCAGCGATCGCCCGTTCAATCACAATCTTGATGTCATCATCAAAAATGCCGGTAGGAGAAAGCTGATGTTGGGTCTGGAGTTGCAGCAGTGCATCGCGTATACCCACTCCAAAGACTTGCTCATTCATTTCATTTTGAGGAATGGTGAAGTTTAATCTGCTGAGATTGGTTTGTATGTTATGAGTAAGGGTGCCCCGAGCGCTAAAGCTGAGAGGAACAACAGGTTCTCTCAATGTAATTAGTACATCTAACTTGAAGTTGATGCTGTTGAGATTTTTCGCATAAGCATTAATGATGTTTAGCTTCTGATTAATCGCGCTTAGCTTGCGAACACTAGATATAGCAATCCTAAATCACTTGTGAGATAGGTTGTGAGAGGTGGGGCTGTCTACGCTCGCCCCACCTCTCACAACCTATTTAAGATTGCTATATTAAGGTTTGAGGACTGTTGGTTGAGTGTTAAATAGCAACTCTTCAACTTCTTTATATACAGTTGGGTCAAAATCGTCCCCATACCAGTGCTTTTGAACTGCACTAGGCGTATGCTTGAGCATAAATCCCCTTATGGCATCTGCTTTTGCCTCTTCTTCAGCACATTTTCGATTCATTTCTTGGTCATCGCTACACATTCCTATAACACCAGAAGCAATTACACCTACAACACCACCTCCAGCTAATTTGAAAATAATTCCACCAATTACGAAGTCGGCAATCGTACGTTGAATTGCTCCTTTTTTATCCTGTGCTTGGCTAACTGCATAGACTGTTGTACCAATAACAACTAGTGCAAAAACCATCCCTCCAACTGTTACAAACCCACGTTGTCCAGCTTTTGCCCTTCTAAGCCTGACTACTGTTGCTAATTCGTCAGCCATTGCCTTTGTGCCTGCCTTTGCTTCTTCTGATGCAAGCGTCATGTATTTTGTTGCAACCTCTTCTGGATGTCCATATGCACCCCACTTAAATCCCAATTTCCCCAAAACTTCTTTTACATTTCGATGAAAAGCGCCCCCTACTGGATTTAAGTTTTCTAGGGAAACAGCAGCAGCTTCTGACGCTCCTAGATTTTTAATAGATTGCTTAGCAATTATGTGAGCATACTCTAACGCTTGACCAGCATAAGCTGTACCTTTTTTCCAAAACAACGTTCCACCTCTATCTTCAAACAGCTTTGTTAATGGATGGTCAGGGTTATTAACTAATATTTCCCGAATTCGCTGATTCAAGCGGTATCTAAAAGTTTCATAGTTATTAGACTTCATTCCTGTTAAAACTTCTTCCGCTACAGCTTTAAAAGCAGGATCATTACTTAAAGTTGTTTCAGGTTCAGGAAGAAGTATGGTGCCTTCTTTAGTGCGAAATATTGTATGACCACTCGTACCAGGTGTCCTTTGAACCCCATCTGGGTCAACACTTTGAGTCCCTGTTGGATCATGTAGGCGAATAGGATTATTCCTCACAAATCCATAGTAATTAACCCCATCAGTAATACCAATTGGATCGCAACTTACCCACCTTCCTAGCCAAGACGCATAATATCTCGCTTCGTGATAATTAAGCCCTGTTTCCTCATCACGCTCTTTTCCGATGTAGCGATATCGCTTCAAACTTACTTCTGCTACACTGCGTCCTGCTTGATAGGATGTGCTGCCATACGAATAATATTCCTCGTAGGAAACGACGGCTCCAGTCTCATCGAGTTCTAAGCTGGCAGAGCCGAGATGATTATCCAGTTGATAGCGAATCACAGATTTCGGTGAAGCAACTTCTCCACCTGTGCCATTCTCTTTTATTTCAAATGTCTTTGTTTCTACCAGCGCGATGCGTCGCTGATCATCCATGATGTGCAGCGTTTTTCGCTCTAGTTCCGGTTTGCTGCTAATACGCTTCTGATAAATCTCGAATCCACCTAAATAAATACGTTCTTCCGCCGTGTTGCCATTATGTTGATGTATTTTTCGCACTCGTTGACCACTGGCATCATAAACGTAATGAACTGTTCCGCCGCCACCTAAATCAGTTTGTTGCAACTGGTCTTTGAAATTCCAGACTAATTTGCTTAAATGAGGCATCTGGATCATGTTGCCATGAGCGTCGTAATCGTAGGTGACTCGTGACAAATTTGCGTTAGGTAGGCCGGGTACAGTCGTATTGAGCAGGCGATTACTTTTTTCTTCGTAAGTGTAATCACGACTCCACCCTGTTCCTGCTGCTGTATTCGGTATTTGATGAGATAGGCGCAGAATGTTTCCAACTGAATCGTACTGATATTCCTCGATGTAATCTCGCATCGCTTGAGCATCATTTGGGTGCATTAAACTGCTGCGGGTGAAATCGTTGTAGTCATAGCCCGGTTTACGCTCCAGCTTATACTCCCTGGAGGGATCAACCGCTTGCCCAATGTGTTCTCGTCCCGATGCTTTGATCAGTCGATAAATCGCGTCGTACTCATAGCGATTCACGGGAGAAACCTTCGCCCCCTCAAAGAAAATATCCTGCTGAGCGTTATCTAGAATTTCGGTAATGTTGCCCACTGGATCGTAAGTGTAATTAAGATCTTGAAGGCGAACGGTTGCGCCATTATCAACACGAGTGGTGAAGAGCCGAGTTAACCGAAAGGTGAGGCGATCGTAACTGTATGCCGTCTTCACCCCATTGCCATACTCAATTAACTCTCGCTGTCCCTTAGCGTTGTAGTTGATATTTTGCACAAACAGCGTTTCTTGTTCTGCACCCCGCAAGCGAACGTAGACCTGCTCTAGCAGATTCGCCTCGTTATACACCGGACGCATCACCGAGTGATCTGGACTCGTTGAACGAACCGGACGATTCAACGCATCATAAGCAGTGCTGGCATCAAAAACTTTCTGTTCTAAAAGCGGTTTTGCTGCTGCTGCCAGCTTCTGTGGATCGGTTTCTCGCGCCAGAACTAACCAGTCCACCCGTTTGGTGTATTCAACCGCAAGCTGTCGGCTGCTTCTGAGCAAATTTCCTTTGAAATCAAACTTCCAACTGCTAACAACGCCAGCCCCGTCATAGTGCTGGAATACCTTGCCGCGCAGATTCCGTTGCTGTGCCTGGGGATGCGATTCGCCATAAACAATCCGCTCCGCCAGCACCTTGTCAGTCGTGCCCTGCTTCACAAATAAATGGGTCGGACGTTGCAGCGCATCGTATTCATGAGAAATTTCATGTTCTCGACTATCCCAACCGCGAATCGGTTTACCCGCCACATTATTCAGCATCCAGCGATCGCCCGCATCCATACTGCGCGATCGAATCACATGCCCCAGCAGATCAAACTCCTGCTCTAATACTCGGTTATTGCGAGCATCGGTCACCAGTCGCTGATTCCCTTCAATATCCAACGTTACATGAGTCGGATATTTCCCGGCTGTGCCGTTATCTGCGATCGTCAGGAATGTACGTCCTAACGTGTCTAAATGAGCAACACTGAACGTTTTTGCATGAGCCTGGGTAAGTCTGGCAGCACGACGTTCAGCCTTTTTCGCTGGTTCGTCACCGTCAAAAGCAGGGGATTGGCGATCGCGAAGCCATTGGCTATCGTCTACTGTGTCATTCTCATCCCAGGTTTCCTGATGCCACGCGTCAAACTCAACCTTTGAAAAAGTGCCATCGGGTAAATCGGTGCGAATGACGCGATCGAGCGGGTCGTAGTGAAGGATGGGCGTAACACCGCACTCGACCAAATCTTCCTCATCTTCATAGAGGTGAGTTGGGCTAAAGAACGGCTCATATTGTTTAACAGGCTTTCCCTTATTGTTGAAAATTGTGCGTCCTGTACCCACCCAACGAGGATTTGTCTGCTGAAGGTTTTGACTACACTTCAATATTCCATTTGTATCTCGTACTGGGGCTAACCCTGGCTCTGCCTGAATTACGGTCTGAATCTCCCGCCCAAACCCATCTGAGTACAAGAAACTGACCTGCACCTTTGACTGCTCGCCCGCTTTCAAATCACTGACATGGGTTTCTCGCGCCAACGTCGCTGCAAATGTAGGCTGTTGAGAATCTGATGTTTTAGATGCTTTATACCGCTCCAAATCGTAAATAATGCGAGTCGTTGCAGTGCCTAACAGATTGCCTGCCTCACCAAGCGGATTGGCAAGGAAGCGATCGATCTGCTCCTGCGATAAATCCGCCTGAAAGTTTGCTAACGAATCCCCCTGCTCTCGTTCCCCCGGAGTAGGCTCCTTCCCCATCACAGCAGTTCCCGCCACCATGCCCAGGGCATCAAAAGCCACCTGAGCGCGATTACCATTGGGGTCAATTAATTGTTTGGGCTGCAACACTCGGTAGTCATTTTCTACTCGAATCACATTCCCCAGCGGGTCTTCCGTTCGCTGCATCAGCAGAGTATAGGGGTCATACTCCATTTGAAACACGTGTTCAAATGGGTCTTTTAACCGAGTCACTGCATAGAAATGGTCTGGATCAAACGCCTGCCGTCCAGAGGAAATCCACCAATTTCCATCCTCTTGTGTATACCTACCTTCTGCTAGCAACAGAGCATTCAAATCATCTGTACTGATCTTGCTGCCATAAATCTGGGTCAGCAGACCGGGAGTAAATGCTAGTTTGAAACTTTCACAGGGCAGTGCCAGCGACTCAACCTCACCTAGAGCTAGACAAGTTGGATCGAGGGTATTTGCTTGACTGTTTGGACGATAGCGGGATTGCACCCACTCAATCACACGGCGCTGCTTGCCATTAGTGGGTTGATCTTCGTAATTGACTTCACTATTGGAGATAAGAACCAATTTGCCTGGATTAACCAGATCTGGTTGCACAAAGTCAGAGAGTTGAAACCGACTACCAGTCTTGTCATAACCCGTTAATTCATAGGTACGAGTCTCGATCGGTACGCCAATCCGATACCAGTCTGTTTGATCCGGTTTGTTCGTAACTCGATTTTCTGTATAGGTAATTAGAGTTTTGCCCTGCTCTGGAAAGGCAGGTTTACGGCGAGGATAGGCGATCGCCACACTCTTCAGCACATTACCAAACCCATCCACCTCTAGCGTCATCTGCTGGGCGATTCGCGGATCATCAGGATTGCGTTCGTAATGGTAAGCAATACTTTCTAATGGATGGATGAAGAAAACGGCGTGTTGATTGCCCTGTCGAGGTTGTAGCTGCCGAATCGCATAATTACTTTCAGTAACGCTATACGGATGCTTACGTTTTTCAGAGCGATCCAAGGCATAGACTTCCTGTCGCAGAACGCTACCTTTGAGCGATCGCGCTGCCTCTCGTTCTGCCTCTGCCGTTAACCCAGTGGGCAAAATCGTATCCGGCAGGAGAGACGCTTGAAATGCCTCACCTGATGCGTTCGGTTCTCGATAATACTCATGCTCAAACTGCTGGGAAATCTTCTTCCCTTCAAAATAGGCTCCCGTGTGAAACCAGGTTTTTGTCAGTACAGGCGGAACGTGCAGAGCTTCTTCAAGGGCATTAGTGCTGTCCTGCTGGAACACCCCATACTCCTCCGTATCCCACTGCTCAACAAAACCGAAGCCGCGAAACTCTCGCTCAACCCCATCAAAATAGCCATGATGGTAGGCATAGCGGCTCACAAACCGATTGCCGCTAATGCGATCGCAGGTTTCCACCCGCTCCACAACATGCACTGGAAACGGCAGCTTTGTAATCCAGGGTTTACCTGCCAACCTGTCCTGCAAGTAGAACTTGGTAGAAGGGGCATACTGCACAACGGTTTCGGCACCCAGATTATTCACTGTTTTCAGCAGCAAATGTGGCTTTTGCCCGCCCAGCAGGTCAATGTATCGCATGGCTCGATGGGTATGGTTGGGCAACGGCGAAGACCACACCAAACAAGCGGTTCCATTCCCGAGCAGATCCACCGTCGTGACAGATGCCACACTGTCGATCGGTGGAAAGTTCCGCAAAACTCGCTTCGCTGACCAACTGTTCCCCGACTGATTGAAATAAACCTGGACTCCCTCACTGCTCAGATACAAAATATCCGTCGTGCCAGAGCCATCAATATCGGCTACTCGAATCCGCCGCTGATCAAAAATATCGGGCGCATCAAACCATGGGGCATTGTCCATCGTCACTTTCGCCCCAAACCGCCCGTAGCCCAAATTCGACCAGTAGCACACCTCACCATTGCGAATGCGGACAATATCAGTTAAACCATCTCCCGACATATCCGCCAGGTAAATGGATTGCGTCCCATCGGCGAACACTACTCGCGGACCTTTCTCCTCGTCCCAGGGCTGACTGACTCGCTCCGCTGCACTAAATCCGTCCTCTGCCAGAGATGAGTGCCAGACAAAGCAATTATCCTCCGTGATCAAAATATCGCTATGTCCGTCTCCGTCCAGGTCAATGAACTTCAGGTTTGGGTCATCCCAATCCAGTACAGGCAGCGATCGAAACGCGACGAATGATTCCCATCCTGCCTCCTGCTTCCGCTCGTAGAAGCCAGGGGTTGAACTGCGAAGCGCCACCACATCAAGCTGACCATCCCCTGCCAAATCGAGAAACTGGGCACCGTTGGCAAGTGCGATCGCAGGTTTACTCTCAACCAATTCAACCGGAGCAAACTTCGCTTCAATCTGCTTAGGTTTTCTAGAAACAACATTAATCGGGCTGAGATTACGCTTGTAAAACCAACCCTCTCCCTGTTCCGTCAAAATGCCCGACAAGCCCTCGCCATCCATATCCACCCACTGATAACGTGTCCCGTCTAATCCCTGCGGCAAATTCTCTAAACTCGCAGAATCTACCTCATGCACCGTCTCATCAATCTGCGCTTCACTGTAAGTAAACTTCAATGGTGGTAAGGATTTCTGAGTGTAGCCACCTTCAGAATTTCGGTTGTAGCCCGTCTGTGTTACCGATTTTAATAACGAGTAGATCGGATTACGAACGTCTGTGGGGTCTTGCTCGTAGGAATAGGTGAAGTCAGTCGATCGCACTAATCCGTCATATCCCTCAACCCCTTCCTGGTTGGGGATATGGTGGAACATCAGCACTCGCTGACACAAGCGGTAGGTGCGAACCTCAAACCCAGCCCGGTAGGAGGAAAAGGGATCATTGCGAACAGTCCACGCTCCTGCAGCGCTCGGCTGGGGGTTCGCCTGTTCATGCTCCCCGTAGTCTAATACTGTTTCAAACAGCCAATCCTTTCTCTGTCTCAAGTCTTCATTGGGCTTTCGGGGCGTTTGGTTACCGTAATGGATGCGCTTGAGATAGCGATTTGCCGATCGACTTTTGGATGTACGATTGCGCTCATGAGCTTGAGCAGTGTTGATCCCATCCGAATTCTCCCGCTCATACTCATACCGGATTGCATTGCCCTTGTCGTCATAGCTCTCACAAATCAGCCAGCTAAAAACATGATTCGGCTGATTGGGGTTAGCAACCCGGCTCTCAGTCGTCTGTCCATATAACGTTGTAATGTTGTCTTTGGTAATCGATCGCCAATGAGCTTCACCCGAATCTAACTTTGTCCAGCGCTCGATGCGGGCAAATAGCCCTTCAATTCTAGGGCGGTATTTTTGAACACAATACCCATGGATGTTTGGCTCATCAGGGTTGTCTTTACTCGAAATCGGGACTAAATCCTCTGCTCCTGAAAGGATAAATACATCGGATTCCTCCTTATCCCGATATCGCGGCAACCCCTTATCAGTCTTACGGGTAATTGAGGGCAATGACAGATTCCAACCCAATCCAAAAATGCCATTACCAGCTCCAGAGTCATAGGCCAGCGAGAGCTGTGGACCAACCCCCGAGCGACCAGAGCTGGTAGTAATTGGCACAGACATTGAGCCCGTACCTGTTACCGGATTAGCGGCGAATTTCTCGCCCATTCCTTTAATGGCTCCGCCCCCCTTAGGTAGCGAAATTGCAGGGGGTGGGGAAAAATAGCTCTGATCGGCTTCAGCAGACGGTTTGCTGTCATAGCCGCGGGGGCTGTCTGGCATGACTTCTCCTAAGAAAAATTAGGATGTCTCTTTGATGCCATAAGTAAAACTGTTTTTCAATACGTCGTTCGACTAAGGCATTTGTGAAGAAACTGTAATAAAAATCTGGCATAGGGAATTGCAGTTTGTAGACTATGGCTAACCCTGATTCCATCTCCGCGATATGGCACTTCTAAGCAATGAAGACGTTCGGAGTATTCTTCAATTTCTGCAAGAAATTTTAATTCCTTGTACTGCAGAGACCTTGCCTGAACAGATTTTTTCGGCACTGCCTAAAGTAGTCGCGTCCGAACTTACAGGGTTGTCCTTGACCGACTTCCAGACTGGCACTCTTGTTAAGAGTTGGAATTCACACCCTGGCACTCTAGATAAGCAGATTGGGGTGGCAAATCAGCACTTTATTGAACATCCTTTTGCTCAGTATTATTTCCAGACGCGAGATAGCAAAACACATACTATTTCAGACTTCATGACTCAAGATGAGCTTCATCGTTTGGAGGGTCTCTATCATCAGTACCTGCAACCTGTCGGAGCGGAAGACCAGATGGTCACTATCCTTCCAACCGCTCCTCCTGATTCTGGTAATTCAAGAGTGAAAAACCAGGGAGAAGCTATTGTGCTTGCGTTACATCGGCCTCAGCGAAATTTCACCGAGCGCGATCGCACTGTCCTCAACCTACTGCGTCCTCACATCGCTCAAGCCTTTCAAAACGCTCAAATCCTGACCCAGTCGCAGCAATCCCTAGCTCAGCTCAACCATGTAATCGACCAGTTAGGGACAATTTCTGTCGCAGCGAACGGTCAAGTTCGTCATATGAGTCAACGGGCCTGGAAGCTTTTGGTGCAATACTTTCAGTCAATATCTCTGCAAAGCCAATCTCTCCCAGATAATTTGCAGCGTTGGTTCAACCATCAAATCACTCTCATCACTGAGGGTAGGAATTTATCAACCTCTTGCCGTCCTCTCATTGTGGAACGAGAGGGATGGCAGTTGGTTGTTCGGCTAATTGTTAATGAGCCAGAAGAGCAATATTTACTCTTGCTTGAAGAGGAAGCGCTAGTTCCTCTATCAGCTGCGTCATTGGAGTTAGTTGGTCTGACCAAGCGTGAAGCGGAGGTTTTGTTTTGGGTTACTCAAGACAAAAGTGATGCAGAAATTGCAAAAACTTTGGGCCTCAGTATCGGGACAGTGAAAAAGCATCTAGAGCACGTTTATCAAAAGTTTGATGTGCATACTCGTACAGCAGCGGTCATGTATGCCTTAAAGAGCCTAGGCCTGCTTAGATGAGGGATGCCAGCAGAACTAAAAGCATGCTCCTCGGTGGTAGAAGTATGTCAGGAACTCAACCACCGAGGGGCATGCTGCTGATTGAAACCCTCAATCTGACCCTTCTATACGTTTGACGTGTCCCAACTGTCCAACAAGGTCTGATCTGTTCACTTAAAGACTCTGTAGCTGCCTCAGTCACCCATTTCCAGCCCATGGCTGTAGTGATTTTCAACTTTAGATACAGTGTGATGCAGGCTAGCAATGGCAACTATGTGCTGGGCGAAGGCGATCGCCTCTTTTCTCCCTTGCTTTTCATAGATCAACCTCACCGTCTCACTCCCCGCCACCAGCATCAGCCCTACCTCCTTAGCCGAGCACCTATCCCGCAACGCCCGCTGCGCCACCCGCAACTCCAAACTCGCTGACGGCAAACCCGCTGAGTATGTCTCCCAAAGCGCCAGAAGCTGCTCCCTCGTGTTTACCACCTTTGGATTAGGGGCACCTAGCTTTTGCTGCTCTCGTCTAATAGGTTTTCCAACCGCTCTAGCGACGCGATCAACTGCTGCTGCAAGGCCAGTTCGGTCTTGAGCTGCCCGTTCCAACTGCTCAAAGCCGCAATTAACTGCCTCAACTGCTCCTGCAAGGTCGCCTGTGCATCGGAGGAGGTCTCGTCGCTCACGATAAGCTGCAATTGCGCGACCAAGAGCCCCAAGCTCTGGTTCCAGTGCTGGGGCCACATCGCCAAATCCTCGCCCAAGGCCTGGACGTGGTCTTCGAGGTGCAGCACCCGTTGTGTATTCACGCAGATCTCGGCTCGCAGCGGCTCTAAGCTGCTCTGCAAAACGGTTTCCAATGCGCTCTCCCATTGCTCTAGCGTCAAAGCTGACGATGGGTTCTGGCTTCCGTTCTTCCCGTTGCTCATGCTGTCCATAGGTCATTACCTGTTGAGTTAATGGCACGTAGTCACTGACGTTCTCCTTGGCTCGCGATACCTGGGCTAGTCGCACCAAATCGGTCTGGCTGGTGGTGTACAACTTCACTGCCCTCTTGGCTCTAGAAATCGCGACATAAAAGGCTTCTCGATGGGTGGTCTCTCCAAGCAGCGCTAGCACCCGCTCAGCTGTCTTGCCCTGGCTGCTGTAGGTGGTGCTTACCCAGGCGTAGTCCACATACTGATTTCCGCTGAGATCAATAGTTGAGGTTTTGCCTTCCCCATCCCGAACCGTCGCCTTCCCATCTGCTTCTAGCCCCGTCACCACAAACCCCTGCCCATTGCGGATTTCGGCTTTGGAGTTATTGCGTGTCCACCTGAGGCGATCGCCCACCGCCACCGGGATCGATTGCGTCGTGTACATTGTCTTACGAGGGCACGCTGCCGGATTGACCGACAGTACTGACCCACTCGGAGTCTCCAACACCACCTGCTGAGCCTCGGAATTCACCGCGATCACTCGGTACTGCTCGCATCTAATCAACCCCTGTTTCCGGTAATCCTGAATCGGCACCAACACATCGCCCACGGCATAGGCTTTCAGGTAGCTGGCCTGGGCCGTAGTCAAATCTTTCCGTCGCAAGCTCTGCATTACGAAGCTATCTGCGCCCAAAACCCCCTCATCCTGTAACCCCGATCGCATCGTCTGGGTTAGAGCCAACCGCTCCGCATTAGTTCCCGCTAGCACCAGCGTGGACTCTCGCTCTGCTGCCGTTAGTGCCAAATAGTCTATTGCTACCTGCTGAATCCGTTCCTGAGTTTGAGATCCTTCCTTCACACACCTGGCCTGCGCCAGCAGCTCAATCCCCTCAGAAACCTGTCCCTGAGCCACCAACTCCACAGCCGATCGCAGCACCCCATTCTGCTGTCGCCGATGGGTCTCCAGGTAAGCGGTAGTCATTCCACCCGCCTGCAAACTTTTGAAGGGATTGCCCGCTTCTACTGCCGAAAGTTGCCGGGTATCGCCTATCAGCAACACCCTGGCCTGCTCCAGTGCTGCCCGCCGCAAAAGGGCATGGGTATCCTTCATGCTTAACAGCCCCGCCTCGTCCACAATCCAGACCGTCGGCTGAGGCGGTTTATCTAATGGCTGCGACACCAGCAGCCCAGCCACAGTGATAGTTTCAATCCCTAGCGATTCCCCCAAGACATGGGCCGCTTCAGCACTGGGGGCAAAGCCTCGGATTACGTAACCTTGCGCTTGAGCCAGATCCTTCAAAACGCTTAGAGCATAGGTCTTGCCCGCTCCGGCTACCCCTTGCCACGCCATCACCGCATCCGGTGTAGTTGCCGCCATTTCCACAGCGTTTTGCTGCTCGGAGTTCAGGGAATGGCTTACCAGACTGTCCAACTGGATGCCGTTGGGGACAATTGCGCCCACCTGTCCTCGCCCTTGCTGCATCAGACGAATGGTGTTGAGTTCCAGATTGAGGGCGGTTTGGGTAGTTAACTTGCCGTCGGCGACTCGGATGAGTTCAGGACTTTCGGCAATGCCTTGCTGGATCGACTCAAACCCCTGCACCCCCAATTCATGCTCAAAGACAAAGCGCTCCAGCGCCGTCCTCCGAAACACCGACTCCCGTTCCCCACAGTGCTGAATAGCTGCGTCAATGATCGATGTGGCCGATGAAGATGATTTAGCTAAGGGGGCGACGCCTTCGGGCAACTCCGGCATTTCTAGCCCCTTCAACTGAATCAGCGCATTCCACCCTCGCTGCAATAGCCCCTCGTCCACCTCCTTGGGTTTCCGCTTCCGCGATACCAGGGTCGCCGTTTCCCGCATTGCCCGGTTGTTTTCAGACCCCGTCGCCTCCCATTCCTCGATCAGCTTCAGAATCTGCTGCCGCCGGGTCGAGAACGCCTTTAACAACTCTGGCGAATATCCCGCCAATTCAAACTGCCCGTGGGCCTTCGGCTCAATCTGGTATCCCTGCTGCTTCAACGCGACGGCCAACTCGTTCTGGTAGATCTGGCCCAGGAGTTTTTGATTGGCGATGGCCGCCTCATTGCTCAAACTAAACCACCGGCCATCGTCCAACTGCGTCGCATTCATCACTACACAATGGCTGTGGAGCTGCGGCTCCGCCTCCCGACTGGTGGAATGGGTAAACACCGCTGCCGCGACATTGCCTGTCGTTACCTTCGTCCTCCCAGCCTCGGTTGAAATTCTGGTCTGGGCATAGCGCTCTTCCAACACCGACAGCGCCTTGGCCACCGCCTGATGATGGGCTTCCAACACCCGCTCATCTTGCTGCACTAACGCCGCAATGCTGACGCTCTTTGGCGCACTGAAAGTAAAGTCGGTCGCGGCTCGCCGCTTTTCTGGGTCAACCACCTTGCCTGTTAGCGATCGCCCACCAGGAGCCTGCCCGGAAAGCATCTGGCTGAACTCTTGCTGATTGACGACCCCAGCCAACCCCAACGACGCAGCCCCTTTGCCCATCCACTTCGTCGGGTGAGCCGCTTCCTCGGCAGAGTAATAGTCCTCATGGGTGTAATAGGTCTCCGCCTGGGCAGCAGAGAGGTTGCTTGTGGAAAGCATGGAGAGCACAGGTTAAAAACACGACACCACCCTGGAGCGAAAGCGGCAGCGTCTTCAAAAACGGTAGAAACCCTGAGGGGAGGGCCGTTGCCCGGTTTTTGCCAAAACCTTGGCGTACTGTGTGGCCTCTCCGCGAAGCCCCCGATAGGGGCGCAGCATCCTGATACACCAAATTATATTCCAATTAATCAGCATTTATAGCATAGGTCTCGAAAGGTCACGTTGCTTCGGCACTTTTGAAATGCTTTTCACAAAGTTTCACAAAGTTGCACGGATTTGGCGGAGACAATGCTGATAAATGAATCAGTGATTAGGAGATGTTCCTATGAATTCTCATGCTCCGACGCTTTTATTAGCCTGCGACTTGGGTAAGTCGGGCGGCAAGTTCTTCTACAAGCTGCTCCACGGCCAGACCCATGCCCTTTGGATGGAGGCGGAAGTGGCTCAACGCGAAGCTGCTGGGGTCGAATCGATTAGCTCTGGGGGCCGTCCGCAAGATTGTGCCTGGTACCGCAATAGTGAGGTGTTGACGTTTGTGGGCAAAGCAGCCCAGCGATTTGTGGACTACAACAGCTTCAAGGAGGACAAAAGCCTGAAGGCTCCCGAACGAATTGTGGGGGCACTGGGGGCGATCGCTAAAACCGAGGGGTTGCCCAATCGCTTTGATGCCGTGGTCTGGGTGCTGCTGCCGATTAATGAATTGGCCACCCGTCAGCAGATCTCATCTCGATTGATGGCTCTGGGGCAAGGCTTTCGGTTCCAAGACGAGGTGGAGTACCGAGTCAATCTAACGCTCAGCTTCCGGCCTGAGGGCTATGGTATCTACGTCCAGCGCAAAGCTCAGCTTCAGCAGGCAGGGATATCTATCGCCCAGCGCACCACCTGGATTGAGATGCTGGGCCACCGTAACGGCACCCAACTCGCCTTCGAGACCGGCACCTTAAACACGGCCAAATCGACCTCCAAGTTTCCGGGCTTCTGGGATTCGTTCGAGAAAGCCGCCAATGCGGCGGGGGTGTCGGTGACGGAATACGACGTGTTGCTAAGAGCGCTTGAGACGAGGCAGGCCCAGCAATATTCGGTGGCCAAGGGAATCTCGGTCGATTTCTCGGCGGCGATCGATCAGGTAGAAGCGGCTTATCTGGCCAGCTTGGAATCCCACTTCACCGATTACCTGCTGCCGAGCTTGGCGACGGAAAAGGGGGATGTGGTGTTAGCAGGCGGGGCCGCTTACCTGATGCGGGAACCGTTGCGGCAGTTCTTTGAGGAGCGCGGGTTTGCACTGCGTTTGTCGTTCGCCTGGGAACACCAGGAGGCGTTGTCCCAACTGGTCAAGGATCAGCTACCGGAAGCGGTGGAACTACCCTCGCTGCCGATGCGGATGACCGATGGCTTTGGCCTGTTCCAGGCGCTGCTTGGCGATGTCAATCGACTGCGGGTGGGGGTATGAGCCAAAACGGTCACCCGCATCCGGAGCGGGTCAAGTTCATCTACAATGCTCAGTTTCCGGCAGCGACGGCGGTGGTGCTGAATTACCTGTTGAACAATCCGCATTTCACTGGTCGCCAGGGCCGACAGCAGGGGATGGATGCCATGATGGCGTTCTATCGCCCCCTAGCGGAAGAGTTCCACAGCGAGCTATCAGTTTCAGAGATTCAAGACATGGCGCGGCACTGTGTAGAGCGCTTAGCCAAGCAGATTGACGACCTGTGCGATCGCTACCACATTGCCAATCCCGTCATATCTTATAGCGTTGCTCCAACTCCGTTGAGCAGCACCGCTCGCTTGGAAACAATCTTAGAGGAGTTGGTGGTAGCAGTGAGGGGAGGAGGGGTGACCTCGCCCAAATCCCCTGCACCAGCACAGATGGATATTGAGCAGGGGGTAGCAATGGATGGCGATGAGCTAGGCGACCTCGGAGACATCCTCAACAATTAACGTCAAGCTAATCCGGGTTAGTGGCTGGATACTGATTCTACATTTCTATTCCACCTCTATCGCTACTGTTAAACGATAGAGGTTAATTTCCATGCCAGAATTAGCAATGCTGAGACAATATTAAGTATCGCAAATTAATCAGCATAATATCAGCTAATGCATTGCTGACCCCCCTAAAATGGCAACATCAGGACGGTGCAACCTGGAATAACACCATAGGTTGCACTACAACGCTCTACCAACTCTGCTTTGGACTTTGTCCCTGTTGTTAACCCAGGAGTTGGGTGCCATGCTTCTTTTTGTCAGTAAACGAAAAGCCTCTGAATGTCTCAACCTTAGTGACTCAACTCTGAAAAAGTATCGCCTTCAGGGCGACTGGATTGAGGGCATTCACTGGGTGAGAATCAACAGTCGCTGTGTGCGCTACAACTTGGCGTTGATTCAAGACTGGCTGCACAATCGAGGTAACCCAAATGCTCACTTGCGGGCGATCGAGCTTTACCAGGAGGGCTTACTAAGCCATCAGACCCGCAAAAAGCAAACTAGGAGTTAAGAGAGGTAGTTGTGTTCTGAGAATTCCTGGACAAATTTTGTGTATTGCAATGGTCGACCCTCAAGGTCATGTTTACGACAAATCAGGGGGTCTTAGATTTGTAAAGTTAGTTGCTCCATAGTGCTTGTCAATCATCTTGGCACTAGTTCCTGTCCAGCGACCAATTGCCGTACTGTTGATGTGGGCTTCTACGCACAGGCTGATGAAGGTGTGGCGGCACTGATAACTCTTGCGATAAGGAATATCACAGGCTTTAAGGACGGCTCGCCAAGCACGGGTAGAAAAGTTGTGCTGGTCGATGAACTTCCCCTTGGGACTAGGGAATAAAAAGGCATCGCTCTCGCCCTTCTCCGGCCTGATGGCGTCGAGAATGGCCTTGACCTCTGGAGTAATCGGAAAGTCTCGCTTCCGCTGAGTCTTGAGCCCCTCCTTTAGGGTCAAGCCATCTTCGGAGACCACCACCGACTGCCTGAACTTGATAACCGATGGAGTAACGTACTTCCATTGGAGAGCAATGACTTCGGAAGGACGGGCTCCAGTGGCAAAGAGGAAGCGCACGTAGGAGGCGTAGTGGCTGTAGTAGCGATCGGCCTCAAACCCCGCAATGATCCTGTCTCGCTCCTCTTTGGTAAAAGGATTCACGTCCTCATCTTCAGACAGCCCCTTGGGAGCCTTAATTTTCATTGTCAGAAAGGGATTGCCCTCAATCAAGCCTTCCTCCTCTGCCCAGCTACAGCAGGCTTTAAGCTGGGTCAGGCAACGCTTGGCTGCATCGGGTGTCAGATGGGCTAGCAGGTAGTCACGAATCAGAATAGCCTCGTCTAGAGATCGGCTGGGGAAACGGCTAATGTGATTTTTCTGTTTGGTAAAGTCCTTGGCGTAGGTGCTGGGGCTGATCTGGGGTTTCTTGAATTGGGCGTACTTCTCCCAAATCTCATCCAGCCCCATCTCAGGGGCTACGGGTGGATTGGGGGAAATGGGGGAAACCGTGGAGAGAGATCCAACGGTCTGGTACTTCTGTAGGCTGAGATCCACTTCCCCATAGTCAATATCTCGCTGAATTGCCCTGACTGTATCGCCTACTCGCTGGCGGTTTAGGGGCGTGTCTTCAAACCCTGTGGAGATGTAGAACCGCTTACGCTGTACCTCTCCATCTACTTCGACGGGGTAAGAAAAGACGATTTGCAGCCGTCCTTTAGTGTTTTTGAACTGGACTGAGCCTTTTTTGGCTTTGCTTCTTAGGGTTACCGAATACATGGCAGCATCGGGGAATAAAGAGCATTCGTACTACTCCCCTTTTCGGGGACTGTGGCTATCGTCCGGATATTCCCCAAAAAATTCCCCCAATTTTCCCCCAATCCGTCCCCCGAACTCGCCTAAAGATGTCCAAAAATGGACAACGCGAAAATCAAAAGCTCCAAAGCAAAAGCCCCGAATGGCTTAGATTCAGGGCTTTTCGCTTGATTTAGTTGAATGCCAGGAGGCGGGCTTGAACCGCCGACACGAGGATTTTCAGTCCTCTGCTCTACCAACTGAGCTATCCCGGCTAGGGGCGCAAAATTCAGCGCTCAATTAAGATAGCAAGCTGATGTCACCCCTGACAAGGCTATTGGGAAAAAATCCTGCCCTTCTCTACTGAACCTCTCGCAGGCGGGCCACCTTGAGGTAAAAATTACCGGCACCTTGTCCAGCGTAGGCACTTACCCGAACCGTGTAGGTGCCTGACTCACCAATGCGGGCGAACAGTAAAGAATTAGTGGTGCCGTCCGGGCCGTCATCGTTTTCGCCCACGGTGACACCGTCTTTGTTCATCAAAATGACTAGGGTGTCAAACTCTTCAGAGGTGACATCGACCGCCACTTGGTCTCCCGCCTCTAGATTGACCGTATAGTCGCGGGCAAACCCACCGGTACCGGTAGGGATGTCGCTATTGCTCAGAGCATCGTTAACTTCTCGAGATGCCGGTAGCGAAATAGGAGAATAAACAGTTGTCTGCGCCTTAGCTGGCAGCGAAGTCAGCGCCAAGGTAGTCAATGCCAAAGGAAGCAGCAGGTCGCGCTGTAGCCGAAGGTGAAATTGCATAGATTGTGAAAGATTAATAGAGACAAATTTGCCCAAAGGCACGAGATCGTGCTCATTATGGCCTAAATTTTGGTGTTGCTTCGAGAACTAAAAGAGTCTACATATAGTCGGCCTTCAGGCGCTGAGGGTGTCTCACCGTCAAACACTCTGTAGATCTTACGGGTTTAAGGCTTGGCAAGCTGAAGTTTTGGTTGCGTCGTTTCTCAGTTTCGTTGCTACACTCACAGACGACCAATGCCCTAGGTATGCCGCCCTTGTCCATGCTAGAGCGCCCTCGCCATCGTTCAGTGTCATCAAAGCTCCATCCCAAGCGCAAGCGGCGGCGATCCCGCAGACCTCGGTTGATGATGATGGCCCTGATCAGCAGCACCCTGTTGCTGGTTGCTTTTCGTGGTGCCAGCGAATACTGGCGTCAGCCTCTCGAATTTAGCCAGCGGCCAGTGGGGCAGATTGTTAACCGAGCTGAAGTTGCCACCGGCATTCGCCAAATTCAAACTGCCAACGGGCGGCCTACCCTCAACCCGCTACCACTGGCCGAAGAGGTTTGGACCTGCGAGGTTGTCGTGATTGGCGGCACCCTCGGCGGAGTTGCCGCTGCATCCCAGGCGATGAAAACCGGCGTCACTACCTGCCTGATTGAGCTAACTCCGTGGCTAGGAGGGCAGATCAGCTCCCAGGGAGTATCGGCGATCGACGAGTCGCGGGCCATGCGGTGGCGACGCAACTTTTCCCCCAGTTGGGAAGCGTTTAAGGACCTGATTAAGCGGCAGCCCGTATACCTACCTCCCTGGACAGGACTGCCTGCTCAGCTACCGGTAGAGCGAACCAATAGCTGCTGGGTGGGTGAATTGTGCTTCACTCCCCGGGCCGGAGCTACAGCGGCAGAAATGTGGATGCGAGATGCCGCTCAAAATGCCCCCGAGAGCCGTTGGGCCACCTCTACCGCCTTTAAAGGTGCCGCCTTTGATGCCTCTGGTCGCTACGTGACGGCGGTATATGGAGTGCGGCGCGTTCCTCTCGATCCGGGCTATGTGCCGACGGGGCGGCTCTCCCAGGAGCTAGAGCGGTGGTACGCCTGGTCAGATGATGAGGCCTACAACAAAATTCCCATTCGCCTACAGCCGCCGCCGAACCGCTCCATGATCGTGATCGACGCGACGGATACTGGCGAGCTGGTGGGCTGGGCTAACCTGCCCCACCGCCTGGGCTCGGATGGCCAGGGCTTTACCGGCGAAGTCAACGCGCCGCCGCAGGATAATCCCGACTGTACCCAGGCTTACACCTATCCCTTTGTGTTGGCTACCCTCGACGACAGAAATGAGAGCCTCAAGGAGCTGCAAAAACTAGAGCCTGCTCTATCTAAAGCCGATCACCGCAAAGAATTTAGTCTGGAAGGGTTTCCATTCTTCGACTTTGGCAGTGTGTTTAACTATCGTCGCATTGTCAGCCAGCGGGCGGGAGACTCAAACGTCAATCGCACTCAGCCCGGCGAAATTACTTTAATTAACTGGAATAAGGGCAACGACTGGCACTTTATGGACCCGCCTTTGGTATTTACCGAAGAGGATATTCGCCTGTCGGGGCAGCGCCAAGACTGGCTCGGCGGACTCTCGACCGAATCACTTAACTACGGTGAAGTTCACGCGCTCCAGTTTGCCGAGTGGCTGCTCGAAAATGAGAGCACTAACAAGCTGTCGCTGACGTTTCTGCGGGGGGGTGATTCACCCTTGGGCACTCAGTCTGGCCTTAGCATAGTGCCCTATATTCGCGAGGGCCGCCGCATTTTGGGCCGCCCTGCCTACGGTCAAGACAGCTTTATGGCGGTAGAGGCCGACTTGCGAGAAGACATGACTGGGGGGCGCGATTTTAGAGCCACTGCCGTGGCTCTAGCCCACTACGATATTGATATCCACGGCTGCCGCTACCGATCCTGGCGACCTTCCTATGAGGCAGCCGGGGCCAGCATTAAAGAATTTGTGGTGCGACCGCTGCAAGTTCCCCTAGAGGCACTGGTACCCCAGGGCGTCGACAACGTGCTGATTGGCGGTAAGAGTGTGGCTGCTAGCCACATCGTCAACGGCGTGACGCGGGTGCACTACGGCGAGTGGAGCATTGGCGGAGCGGCGGGGGCGACGGCTGGTTGGCTGCTGCGCTACGCTAAGCCCAGCGACCTGACCCCAGCCCAGGTAGTGGTGACCGGGCAAATGCCTGCTTTGCAACAGTTTTTGATCGAGCAGGGGCTGAAATTTACCTGGTAATTAGCTAAACTCTGCCGTCCACGAGCTGGCAAAACCGTAGCTCAGTGAACACAGTATCCTAGAGGGTGCTGAGCAATGGGTGAGGGGGTATCGATGGCAGAGTGGATGGTCCAGATGCTACGACGAATTGGGCTGCGGGGAGCGATCGCCCTCCTCTTAGTGCTGGCGCTAACCAGCTGTGCCATACCCCAGATTAAGGCTGAAGACCGGCTGTTTTTGCCTCTCACCGTTGAACTGCTAGATGTATATACCCTGCCGCCCCAGGAGTTTGAAGGCACCACGGTGGGTGGGCTGTCGGCCCTGGCCTACGATCGCCCCCGCGATCGGCTCTATGTTCTCTCCGATGACCGGGGTCGGTTTGGCCCCGCCCGCTTTTATACCTTCGCCATTACCCTAAAGCGCAGCGGCCCGCCCAAGTTTGACACCGTCTCCCTCGAAGCCTTTACCCCCCTGCTCGATGCTGAGGGCAACTCCTATCCTCAAGGCAGCCTCGACCCCGAAGGCATTGCCCTATCGCCCCGCGACACACTGTTCATTGCCAGCGAGGGGGATGTGCAGCAGAGCGTGCCACCCTTCATCGCCGAGTTTGACCGCGAGACGGGCCAGGCGATCGCTACCCTACTACTGCCCAAGCGATACCTGCCAGATGACCCCGACAGCCCCAGCCAGGGAGTGCAAAACAACCTCAGCTTAGAGGCCCTCACCGTCACCGGGTCGCCCAGTGGGGCCGGTATGACTGAGCCCTTTCGTCTTTTCGCCGCTACTGAGTCAGCTTTGGTGCAAGACTACAACAACGACCCCAGTCAGCCCCTCAATAGCCGCTTTCTGCATTACTTGATTGGCGACGACCAAAATACCCTGATCGCTGAGCATCGTTATCCGCTCGATTTAGAACCCTCTGGCGCGGTGGTGAATGGCCTTACCGATTTGCTGTCAATCGACCCAGCTGGGCACTTTCTTGCCTTAGAGCGGGCTGCGGGCCTGCGCGGGCTGCAGGTGAAGCTGTACCAACTGGCCACTGGCGGCGCCACCGATACGTCGACCATACCCAGCCTAAGCGGGGATGTATCGGGCAGTTCGCCCATTCGCAAGCAGCTGGTGCTCGATTTTGCCGAAACTCCCCTGGCGGTGGATAACCTAGAAGGTATGACCCTAGGCCCACGCCTGCCCGACGGTAGCCAGAGCCTGCTGATGGTCAGCGACAACAATTTTGAGGGCGATCGCGCTACCCAGCTGCTGCTGCTACGTTTGCAGATGTAGCTTCTATCACGCAAAAACAGGTGGGCCAATAACTTAGGCCCACCTGCTTAAAGAATGTTGCGATACTGCTTCCAGGACGGTCATAGAGACGCTGCTATAACGTCAATGGATTGAGCGATCGCATCCACTATTGCCACATTTATAACTTTGAAAGATTAGCTAACAGCGCTGCCGATCGCCCCTTTGAGAGCCGCAATACCCTGCTCGACGCTGGCCCACAGACCCATGTCAGGCTCTTGACCGGCTATTTCACGGGTGCCAACAAAGTAAAGAACGCCTTTGAGAACCTCTTGGTGGGCCCGATTTTCAAAGTTAACTTTGTTGAGCGGCTCCATGGCATCTTGAAGGTCATCGCTCAAGGTTTGACCCACTTTGTGCAGCACCAAACCGTTCATCGTCTGCTGGTGCTTCAGCAATTCAAGCTGAAAAAACTTGTCGTATAGAGATAGTTCTGAGCCATCCGTCATTTTGGTGACAGCCTCGGCATGCTTTTGGGTGATATCGCGCGGCTCTGCTGCGGAACCTAGTTTAGTTATGGCCTCGTCAATGTTGCTAAGGTTGGCGCGATCGCTTTTTAGCATCCCTTCGAGACGCTCACGAATGGTGTGATCATCGGTGGCCGCCATCAGCTTTTGCTCGATGTCAATCAAGACATTCTGAAAAAGCTTTAGGTCAGCAAGCTTGGTTGACATGGTTGTCATATCAGTCATCAGATGTATCTCCTAATCAGAAATTTGGTAGTGTGTCATCACTCGTAATCTTCATGATTCCGTGAGAACTCAAGAGCACCCTCCCTCGTTGGAAAGGTTCAAGTCGAAAGCCTTTTCTACCATTTACATCGGTTGAGCAGAAATTAATCCGCTAGCGCTCCCTAGCCCGTCTGCCTCCCTGCGGTGTTCCGCCCTACGCCACACACCATCCATCCAACAGCAGACCAGGGCTGCCCTACCCAATTGCTACCATAGAGACAGCGTTCAAGCAGGAAGGCGAGGGCAATGTGTGGACGGTTCAGTCTCAACAAAACCGGTGATGACCTAGCTGACAACTTTTTGCTGCGGTCCACTCCCCCTGTGATGCCGCGTTACAACATTGCCCCCACCCAGCCCTTAACTACGGTGATAGCTACCGCCGAAGAACCAGAACCCCATTTCGACTTTCTGCAATGGGGACTGATCCCTAGCTGGGCCAAAGATTCCGCCATTGGCAGCCGAATGATCAACGCCCGCGCCGAAACTGTGGCTGAAAAGCCATCTTTTCGCGCTGCTTTCAAGCGCCGTCGCTGCCTGATCTTGGCCGATGGGTTTTATGAGTGGGAGACAATTTCTGGCCGCAAAACCAAGCAGCCCCACTACATATTTTTGAAAGAGCATGCGCCCTTTGCCTTTGCCGGTTTATGGGAACACTGGAGCGACCCGACCAGCGGTAGCGAACTGCAAACCTGCACCATTCTCACCACCGCAGCCAACGAGCTGATGGAGCCAATCCACAACCGCATGCCGGTGATTTTGGCCCCTGAAGACTATGGTGCTTGGCTCGACCCTGACTACTACCAGCCCCAAGCGCTCCAGGAGATGCTGCGCCCCTACGACGATGGAGCAATGGAGCGCTACCCGGTTTCAACCGTGGTCAACAAGCCTCAAAATGATTCCCCAGACTGCCTTGAGCCCCTTGACACTGCAACGGATGAACTCGTGAAGGCTTAGGATTGTCGGGGCTAAATCCTGAAGGCTATCGCACGAGGCGAGGATACAGACGACCACAAAAGGCGATCAGCACCGCAGCTACACATACCAAAATTGAGACGCTCAGCCCCAGGCTATAGCTGCCCGCCGGTTCCACCAGCATCAGGTTGCGCAAAGCATCGACCATATAGGTCAAGGGGTTGAGTCGCGAAACCACCTGCAGCCAGGCGGGCATGATCGATATCGGATAAATTGCGTTGCTGGCAAAGAACAGCGGCATCATCATCAGCTGCCCCACACCCATCACGCGCTCGTGGGTCTGCGCCCAGCAGGCCACAATTAGCGAAAAAGTCGAGAACAGCGCCGCGCCCAGCATTACCACCAGGGCTACGCCCAGCACCGCCAGCGGGTTCCAATTGATGGCTACACCCATGAGTGCCGCCACAATATAGATGATTAGCAGCTGCGATAGGCACCGCACCCCGGCCCCGATCGCCTTACCCAGCACCAGCGCCGACTTCGGCGCGGGACTGACCATCAACTTGTGCAAAATGCCGAGGTCTTTTTCCCAAATCACCAGCAGCCCGGTGAAGATCGACATAAACAGAACGCTCTGGGCGAGAATGCCCGGCGTCATAAAGTCGATGTAGCTGAGGTTGCCGGTGGGGATGCCGCGCACTTGAGTAAACACCTGGCCAAAGATGGTCAGCCACAGCACCGGCTGCACCGCTCGGGTAAATAGCTGAATGGGGTCGTGACGCAACTTGCGCACTTCCAGCTCGGCGGCAACCAAGGCCTTAGCAATAAAGTCTTCGATGGGGGCAGTTACTCGCTCTCGGTTAGCCCAGCCGTTTAGCGGTGCGTCGTGTAGTTGACGTGTCACGATAGCTTCCTTCGTTGGTGGTGGTCAGGGGGTTGCGGGTGTAGTGGATGAAGACATCATCCATAGTGGCTTCAGGGTGGGGCACGGTGGCTTTGAGCGCTGCTGGGGTGCCCATGGCTACCTGCTGACCGTTGTATAGCATGGCAATGCGATCGCACAGCACATCCGCCTCTTCCATAAAGTGGGTGGTGAGAAACACCGTGGTCTGGTAGTCGCGCCGCAGCTGCAAGATCAAATCCCACATAGTTTTGCGGGCCACCGGGTCAAGCCCTACGGTCGGTTCATCGAGGAATAAAACCGGGGGTCGGTGCAGGGTAGCCTGGGCCATCTCCAGCCGCCGAATCATGCCGCCGGAGTAGGTGTTGACTAGGCGATTCGCCACCGTGTCGAGGCCTACATAATGCAGGGCAGCGTGGATGCGATCGAGCCGCTGTCGCCGAGGCACGCCGTAGAGCTTGGCCAAAATCAACAGGTTTTCGTAGCCGGTCAGGGTGCTATCCACCGACAGGGCTTGGGGTACGTAGCCAATCCGTCGCTGCACCCCGGCAGCCTGGCGGCCAATATCAAACCCGGCGATCGCGGCCCGTCCACTGCTGGCAGGCAGCAGGGTGGTGAGCATCTTAATCAGCGTGCTTTTGCCCGCCCCGTTTGGTCCCAGCAGGCCAAAGATTTCTCCCGGCTCTACGGTAAGGCTAAACCCATCGACGGCTACTTTAGGTGCTGTTTTGGGGCCGAAGCGCTTGGTCAGTTCTTGAATTTCAATCATTGCCATAGATCATTGAATGGTACGGGGTAGGGCGTAGGAGAGTGGGAAGGTTGGTTCCAATTCGAAATTCAAAACTTAAAACTCGAAATTTCCCCGCCTACCCTTGCTCTTCAGGCTCCTCAAAAATGCTGCTTAAGATTTCCAGTCCCGCCCTCACCTGCTGAAGCTGCGACTCAGACAGACCCTCTAGGCGGTGGGCTACCGTCTGCAACGTTGCGTCGTAAACCCGCTCCATTTCTGCTGTGCCTTCGGCAGTTAGGGTGAGAATGATGCGCCGCCGCTCGACCGGATCGCTGATTCTGTTGACAAGCCCCCGCTGCACCAGACGCTCCACCATGGCCGACATGGTGGGCCGGGTGACATCTAAATAGTCAGCCACCTCTGATAAAGAGGCCTGCGATCGCCGCCGCAAAAAGTACAGCACCCGCAGCTGCGATAGAGATAGCTGGGGCTTGCCGTGGCGACGAATGCCCGCCCGCAAAAACCGCGTCACCGCCGGCACTGCCGTCATTATGTTTGCCGCGCACTGAGCTGAGGTAGGAGCTTGGGTAACCACAAGCAAATGAGCTCTCGAGTAATAGTTAGTTTAACTAACAGTTAGCTTAACTTAGTATCTTCAGATTGTGGGGCAGTTGTAGCTCAGCTAGACCTACTGAGTGAGGAAGCCTCAAAACCTCAGGAATGGCCTCAAGCTGACCCTCAAACTGTCTTCTCAAAAAAAACTTTCCGGTTCCTCAATCTTTGGTTCAGTGGTTTACAGATCCTCCAAACCTGGTAG
The DNA here is from genome assembly GCF_014696135.1 of Nodosilinea sp. FACHB-141. Classification (NCBI taxonomy): domain Bacteria; kingdom Bacillati; phylum Cyanobacteriota; class Cyanophyceae; order Nodosilineales; family Nodosilineaceae; genus Nodosilinea; species Nodosilinea sp. FACHB-141. Next base: position 75,224 of record NZ_JACJPP010000025.1, read on the forward strand.
ATTGTCTTGGTATCGGCAAAGAGATTGAAGCATTGATATGAAAGTCCTTGTAATTGGCGGCGACGGCTATTGCGGGTGGGCAACGGCCCTATACCTCTCCAATCGTGGCTACGAAGTCGGGATTCTTGATAGCTTGGTGCGTCGCCACTGGGATGCTCAGCTTCAGATCGAGACGCTGACCCCCATTGCCCCCATCCAAAGCCGTCTACAGCGCTGGAAAGACCTTACCGGTAAGCACGTCGACCTCTACGTCGGTGACATCAACAACTACTCCTTCCTAGAGGAGACAATGCTTGAGTTTGAGCCCGGCGCAGTAGTTCACTTCGGTGAACAGCGATCGGCACCCTTCTCAATGATTGACCGGGAGCACGCGGTGCTGACCCAGGCCAACAACGTGCTGGGCAACCTCAACCTGCTCTACGTGCTGCGCGACCACTTCCCCGAGTGCCACCTGGTCAAGCTGGGCACCATGGGCGAGTACGGCACCCCGAACATTGACATCGAAGAGGGCTACATCACCATTGAGCACAATGGTCGCAAAGATACCCTTCCCTACCCCAAGCAGCCGGGTTCGTTCTATCACCTCAGCAAGGTGCACGACTCCCACAATATCCACTTCGCCTGTAAGGTGTGGGGTCTGCGCGCCACCGACCTCAACCAGGGCGTGGTCTACGGCGTGCTCACTGAAGAGACCGGCATGGATGAGTTGCTGATCAACCGCCTCGACTACGACGGCATCTTTGGCACCGCCCTCAACCGCTTCTGTATTCAAGCCGCTGTGGGTCACCCCCTGACGGTGTACGGCAAGGGCGGTCAAACCCGCGCCTTCCTCGATATTCGCGATACCGTGCGTTGCGTGGAAATTGCGATCGCCAACCCCGGCGATCCTGGCCTGTTCCGCGTCTTCAACCAGTTCACCGAAATGTTTAGCGTCGGCGACTTGGCCATGATGGTGAAAAAAGCTGGCACCACCCTGGGTCTCGATGTCGATATTCAATATATGGATAACCCTCGGGTTGAGGCTGAAGACCATTACTTCAACGCCAAAAACACCAACCTGCTAGAGCTGGGTCTCCAGCCTCACCTGCTGTCTGACTCACTGCTCGACAGCCTGCTCAACTTCGCCGTCAAGTACAAAGACCGCGTTGACAAGAACCAGATTCTGCCCAAGGTTCAGTGGCGGCGCGATTAGTAAGTAAATAGGCCAAAATCACGCTGTGATTTTGGCCTATTTGCAAATTCATTCTTCTATTTTCAATCATCTTCACTTAGCCCCCTCGATTGTTATGCGGATTGCTCTCTTCACCGAGACCTTTTTGCCGAAAGTAGACGGCATTGTAACCCGTCTTAAGCACACCGTTGATCATTTGCAGCGCCAGGGCAACCAGGTTTTGGTGTTTTCCCCAGAGGGAGGCTTAACCGAGTATCGAGGAGCAAAAATTCACGGTGTATCTGGCTTTCCGCTGCCGCTCTATCCAGAGCTAAAGCTGGCTCTGCCGCGTCCGTCTATTGGTGAGGCGCTAGAGAGCTTTCAGCCTGACTTAGTCCATGTTGTGAATCCGGCAGTCCTCGGACTGGCGGGCATTTACTACAGCAAAACCTTAGATCTGCCGCTGGTAGCGTCGTACCACACTCACTTACCCAAATATCTAGAGCACTATGGCCTAGGCATGCTCGAAGGGCTGATGTGGGAGCTGATCAAAGCCATGCACAACCAGGCCCAGATCAACCTGGTTACCTCTACCGCCATGAAGTCTGAGTTGTCAGAGCATGGGGTGGAAAATATCGAGGTATGGCAGCGTGGGGTTGATACCGAGCTGTTTCGTCCTGAACTAGCCAGTGCCGAGATGCGCGATCGCCTCTCGGGCGGTCACCCCGAGCCCCCCCTACTGCTCTACATCGGCCGCCTCTCCGCCGAAAAAGAAATTGATCGCATCAAGCCCGTGCTCCAGGCCATCCCCGGTGCCCGCCTCGCTTTAGTGGGCGACGGACCCTACCGCACCGAGCTAGAGGCCCACTTTGCCGACACCCCTACTAATTTCGTGGGTTATCTAGGTGGAGAAGATCTGGCCTCTGCTTACGCATCGGCCGATGCTTTCGTATTCCCCTCCCGCACTGAGACCTTGGGCTTAGTCTTGCTAGAGGCGATGGCGGCAGGCTGCCCGGTGGTAGCGGCCAACTCCGGTGGCATTCCCGACATTGTGACCGACGGCGTGAATGGTTTTCTCTTTGACCCGCTTGATGAATCAGGCGCCATCGTTGCCACTCGCCGCCTGATCGAGGCCAAAGACGAGCGAGAGCTGATGCGTCGCAATGCTGTCACCGAGGCAGAACAGTGGGGCTGGGCCGCCGCCACTCGGCAGCTTCAGCAGTTCTACCGTCAGGTGCTGGCGCAGCGATCACTGCCCATGGCCGCGTAGGTCTCCTAAACTATAGGTTCGAGCCATACACTGCTGTTTGCGAGGTTAGCTATGGTTGTAGCTTCCCAATCGTCTTGGGTAGTGACCTGGGAGAAACTACCCGACGACTTCATCCTTAACGATGAACCTGTGGATAACATTAACCAGCCTGCCATTGCTGCCGCTCTGACCGAAAGCCTGGAGCTAGCCGGACTTTTACCAGCCCAATCGTTGGTGATGACCAACTACGGCCTGTGCGCCACCGTCAACGGCAAAACTGTGGTCAAAGCGCCCGACTGGGGCTATGTGCCCGAAATTCGTGTGCCACGAAGCGAGGTGACGCGCAGCTACACCCCTCAACTGCAAGGTGACTTCCCTGCCATCGTCATGGAATTTCTCTCCGACACCGAGGGGGGAGAATATTCCAACAAACCCACCTATCCTCCCGGCAAGTGGTTCTTCTATGAGCAAGTGCTCCAGGTAGCTCACTACATCATCTTCGAACCCGAAGGGGGGGCACTAGAGGTCTACCGCCTGAGCGAGTCAGGCCACTATAAGCTCAGCTCAGCCAACGAGCAACAACGTTTTTGGGTTGACGACATTGGCTTAGCCCTAGGTGTTTGGCAGGGCACTCGCGAAAATCGCACTGGCTACTGGCTCCGCTGGTGGAACGATCTCGGTGAGATGCTCCCCTGGGGCAAAGAGCAGGTCGAGCAAGAGCGCCAGCGAGCCGAACGTCTAGCGGCCCAACTCCGGGCAGCGGGCATAGAGCCAGAAGATTAACCGAATCAGCCATACTGCGAGTCAAAATGCTTGGGTGAAAACCTTGGAAGGTACTGACTTATCTTGATTTCTTGAAGAACATCACGCCAGAATAAAGCTACAGCAACGGCAAAGACCTGCTCCCATGACTGCCACCACCCCGCAATTTCGGTCTCCTGCTCCGTCCGATCAGCCCAGTTCAAGTATTCAACAGTCAGAGCTGACGGTGGATGTGGCCATTGTTGGTGGAGGCATTGTGGGGTTAACCTTGGCAGTGGCTCTGGCTCCCAGCGGCATGCAGATTGCTGTGATTGAGGCTCAAACAGCGGTAGCGGCGGCTTCGCGACAGCGGGCCTACGCCTTCTCGCTAACCTCAGCTGATATTTTTAAGGGGCTCGGGTTGTGGCCTCAGATTGGGCCGTACATCTGTCATTTTGACCAGGTGCAGCTCTCTGATGGCAACTACGGCAAGGTCGTGCGGTTTTTGCCCAGCGATTTGGGTACCGATGCAGTCTACTACGGGGCCGAGCACGGCGTACTGATGGCGGCACTTCAGGGAGCGATCGCAGCCTTCCCCAACATTCATTACCTCTGCTTAGCCACCCTAGGGACAACCCACAACCACAGGGAATGCACCGTAGCGGAAGTGAGTACACCGGAGGGCAACGTCACGGTGCGATCACCCCTCTTCGTTGCTGCTGACGGCAAGGGCTCTTCCCTACGCCAGCGGGCCGGCATCGGCAGCGTTGGCTGGCGCTACCGCCAGTCCTGTGTGACTACTGTGCTAGAACCCGAGCACTCCCACCAAAACACCGCCTACGAGCGCTTTTGGCCCAGCGGTCCCTTTGCCATTTTGCCCCTACCTGGCCAGCGCTGCCAGGTCGTGTGGACAGCCCCCCACGCCGAGGCCGAGGCTGTTTTGCACATGCCCGAAGCCGAGTTTATGGCTGAGTTAGAGCAGCGCTATGGTAGCCAGATGGGGCGGCTCAAGCGACTGACTGCGCCAGCGATGTTCCCAGTGCAGCTGATGCAGTGCGATCGCTACGTTCTACCCCGCCTAGCCTTGGTGGGAGACGCCGCCCACAGTTGCCACCCCGTAGGCGGGCAAGGGCTAAATATGGGCATTCGCGATGCTGCGGCCTTAGCAGAAGTTCTAACGGCTGCCCATCAGCAGGGCCAAGACCTAGGCAGCCTCACTGTGCTGCGCCGCTACGAACGCTGGCGACGGTTAGAGAACTGGGTGATTCTCAGTTTCACCGATGGATTGACCCGCATTTTCTCAAACCGGCTTCTGCCCATAGTAGTGCTACGACGCAGCGGGCTTTGGGTACTCAGCCACGTTTCTCCCCTCAAACGCCTGGCCCTACGGCTGATGACCGGTCGCTTGGGACGAGTCCCCCGGCTGGCACAGCTGGGTCGGCAGGGGTATGATTCTGCCTTGTAAGACGACATGTAAGCAATCAATTGCGTCAGCAAAGTTTCCCTCAATTAAGGGAATCTAGAGGCTCAAAGTCCTCTAAGTTGGGGAGATTTGGATTGCAAACAACTTCGGGCATCCACCGTGGACCAGCCATTTGCGCAATAGCCTAATCTACTTTTCGTCTCCTTCAACAGATTCCATCAGCATTGCAGCCCTTTAGATTTAAAGGGTTGCAATGCTAATAGATTTCTCTATCTAACGAGGTATGAAACGGAGCACAAGGCAACGCAATGCCCGTCTACCTAGTACTGATATTGGGCTTCTGAACGGGTGTAATCCCGCAGGGGAACGGCGCGGTTGAGGGCCATATTTTTGGCAAACTTGAACAGACTGTCGTAGTTGCGCTGTCTACAAACCAGTCGCCCATCCCCAGAATATTGATTGCCATCATCTCGAAGCTCAATGGCGAAATCTGACACGTACACCGAAAAAACTCGGGTTGCAGCGTTCATAATAGATAACGATCTTTCGCAAGAATTATGGTTGGAATAACGATTTCTCACACATTAATTCAAACCAAAGGCAAAGCCCAGATCTGTCTGGTATAAACCCTACCAATGGTCAGAACTCAGGCTGAATGAGATCCAATCGAACTAACAAAAGGATTTGATATTGGCGGGATCTACGTAGTAGCAAGCGGAGCTGTCTAAACAGATACGTGCCCACCCTGCAGCACTGACGTCGACTAGTTCATAGGTCGTATCTTGTACAAAAAAGCCCCGATGATCGCGAGTTCCAGGAAGTACGGAAAAGCAGTAACTTTTGTCGTCTAGGGTGTTCATGGTGGTTTCTTATAGTGAGGATTGAAATTTGAGCAGGAACTTTTTCCTACTTTTTAAGTCTAGTTGAAGCAAATATAAGGCAAGTCTTTTTCTTGCGAATTAATTTTAATCTTTACCCTGGATTGCGCGATTGTTACCTCAGCTACGTTTGGGGCAATTTCTTCATCAATAAACGTAACGATCGCAGCTTTGAGCGCTAGGCTACAGCGCGACAGTGCGTTCGGCCACCCGTAGCTTAGCCGAGCGGGCACGGGGGTTTTGGCTCACTTCAGTTTCGGTGGCGATCACAGGCTTTTTAGTGATTACTTTGAGGTCGGGAGCGTCTTTTAGGGTGTGCTTGACCAGGCGATCTTCCAAACTGTGGAAACTGATGATTACCAACCGTCCACCCGGGGTTAGCCAGCTAGGGGCTACTTTCAGCAAGGTTTCTAATACTTTCAACTCTTGGTTGACCGCAATTCGCAACGCCTGAAAGGTGCGAGTGGCCGGATGAATCCGGCCATAGCGATAGCTGCGCGGCACGCAGTAGGAAATGGCCTCAGCCAAATCCGTGGTGGTCTGCCAAGGGCGCTGGTCGACAATCTTGCGGGCAATCCGGCGAGAAAGCCGTTCTTCGCCGTAGGTATAGATCAAGTTAGCCAGCTCAGTTTCATCCCAGTGGTTGACGATGTCGGCGGCGGTGAGGTCTTGGCGCGGGTCCATGCGCATGTCGAGGGGGGCGGTTTGGCGAAAGCTAAAGCCGCGATCGCCCACATCGAGCTGCACCGAACTCACCCCTAGGTCAGCCAAAACGCCGTTGAAGAGATTTCCGGCGGGGTCAAAGTTGGCAAAGTTGCCGTGCCACAGCGAAACTCTGTCGCCAAACTCGGCCAAATTGGCCTGGGTGGCCGCGATCGCTGCCGCATCTTGATCCACAGCCACCACCCTCACGGTTTGATCAGCTTCAAGCATCAGTCGACTGTGGCCACCGCCGCCGGCAGTCGCGTCTAAATACCGCCCACCAGGCTGAATATTAAGCCCTTCGAGCACCGCCTCAGGCAGCACCGGCACGTGATAAAACTCTGGCTCTGCCATCAGCAATCTCAATCCCTGCTTCGTATGCCAACTGAGGCGATACCCATTAAGATACTCAAAGATACAGCAGAACTAGATTTGACGATTGGGTAGCCCCTATGTCGATTATTGAAACTAAGACCGAACCCATGGTGCTCAACATGGGGCCCCACCATCCCTCCATGCACGGGGTGCTGCGGTTGATTGTCACCCTTGACGGCGAAGACGTGCTCGACTGCGAGCCGGTAATTGGCTACCTGCACCGAGGCATGGAGAAAATTGCCGAAAGCCGCACCAACCTCATGTTTGTGCCCTATGTCAGCCGGTGGGATTACGCGGCGGGCATGTTTAACGAAGCGATTACCGTTAATGCCCCCGAGAAACTGGCCAACATTGAGGTGCCCAAGCGGGCCAGCTACATTCGCGTCATCATGCTGGAGCTCAACCGCATTGCCAACCACCTGCTGTGGCTTGGCCCCTTCCTCGCCGACGTTGGCGCCCAGACACCTTTCTTCTACATCTTCCGCGAGCGCGAAATGATCTATGACCTGTGGGAAGCCGCTACCGGCTACCGCATGGTCAACAACAACTACTTCCGCATTGGCGGAGTAGCCGCTGACCTGCCCTACGGCTGGCTCGACAAGTGCCTAGACTTTTGCGACTACTTTTTGCCCAAGGTCGATGAGTACGAAAAGCTAATCACCAACAACCCCATCTTCCGCCGCCGCATTGAGGGCATTGGCACCATCACCCGCGACGAAGCGATTTCCTGGGGGCTCTCAGGTCCCATGCTGCGGGGCTCTGGCGTCAAGTGGGATCTCCGCAAGGTCGACCACTACGAATGCTACGACGACTTTGATTGGGATGTGCAGTACGAAACCGCTGGCGACTGCATGGCCCGTTACCAGGTGCGCATTCGCGAAATGAGAGAATCCGTCAAAATTCTGCGCCAGGCCTGCGCCCAAATTCCTGGCGGCGCATTCGAGAACCTTGAGGCCAAGCGCATGGCCGAAGGCCCGAAATCCGAGTGGAACAATTTTGACTATCAGTTCATCGGCAAAAAGATTGCCCCTACCTTCAAAATTCCGGCTGGGGAACACTATGTGCGCCTAGAAAGTGGCAAGGGTGAACTGGGCGTCTTCATCATGGGCAACGACAACATCTTCCCCTGGCGCTTTAAGGTGCGGGCTGCTGACTTCAACAACCTGCAAATTCTGCCCCACCTGTTGAAGGGGGTGAAGGTAGCCGACATCATGGCCATTCTAGGCAGTATCGACATCATTATGGGGTCGGTAGATCGATAGGGGCCGCACCCCGGCTCAGGTTTCTGGGCCGATGAGCTACCATTGCAATGGCTTAATTGCACTGTCTCCAGGGCGGTGCAGGGCGCTTGCCCTGTTCCCTGCACTAGGTGCATCTAGCCCCTGTTCCTGAATTATGTCGCTGCCTGTGACCTCACTGCCCTCTAGCTCCTCTCCTACCCTTGCCCGGCAGCGCCGGATTCAGAAGGCAAAGCAGCGGCGAGCGCTATTTATCGCCCTGCTGCTGCTGGGTGCAGGGTTTGTGGGCGTGCGATCGCTGCCCCATCCCTCGCTGCGGCAAATTCAAGAGACTGTATGGGTCAGCCATCCTGAACCGTTGGCTATGACCGGGGGTGACCCCTACGTTCGCGCCCTAATGCGCACAATTTCTGCCGCCGAGTCAAACACCAACCAACCCTACAACGTGCTCTACGGCGGTAACACCGTGCAGCAGCTCAACCACCATCCCAACATCTGCGTGGAGATTGTGGCTGGGCCAAATCAGGGGCACTGCACTACCGCTGCCGGGCGCTACCAGTTTTTAACCGGCACCTGGCAAGAAAAAGCCCGCCAGTATCATCCCAAGTCCTCCAGCTGGTTTAGCTCCTGGGGCGACTACAGCTTTGACCCCGAATCACAGGACCTGGTGGTCTACCATTGGCTCAGAGATACTTCCGCCTGGGATTTGGACATTCCTAACGCCCTACGGGACGGTCGCCTAGATGAAGTGCTGCGCCGTCTCTCTGGCACCTGGACCAGCCTTGGCTATGGTATCGAGTCAAACAGCATGACCGCCCGACTGCCGCGCGTCTACGAAAACCTGCTTCAGGAAGAGCTGGCGCGATCGCCTTCCGGGCAGTTGCCCTAATAATTATCAATAAAACCGCTGCCCCCTCGATATAGCTATACCGAGGGGGCAGGGTGACTCAACTTCAACTTTGCCAAAGAGAACTACAGCACGAGAGATCATCATTTCGCAAAAAGCCAGCCAATTTTGCGAATTTTCTGTTCAAGCCCTCACCTCAAGCAATGTCGATCGCAGTACAGTCAGCTCAACTTGGGAGCATGGTGTGGAGCGATCGCACAGCCAGCATCACAAAGAAGGTTTGCCTTAAAGATGCAATCGCCCCCCAGAACTATTGTCCGGTTCTACTCAAATATCAGCTACCTTGAACTTGTGATCGCCTGCCTGTCCTGATGATGGCATTGTGAGATAGGCATCCTGCCTGTCTGAGTTGGACAGCCAAGACGGCTATCCCACAAGACCATGAACGCTCCCGCTTATCGTCAACCTACTGGTTTTATGACAACCACCCTCAACCCCTACCTCACCGGTAACTTTGCCCCTATCGAGACAGAGTTGACGGTCGAGCAGCTACCTGTCGTTGGCGAGTTACCAGCCGAACTGAGTGGCATGTTTGTTCGCAACGGTCCAAATCCTCAGTTTTCACCCTTGGGGCTTTACCACTGGTTCGATGGGGATGGCATGCTACATGGCGTTCACATCCAAGACGGCAAAGCGAGCTACCGCAATCGCTATATTCGGACGCAGGGGTTTGAGCAGGAGCGACAAGCAGGGCAGGCCGTGTTTGGTGGATTGCTTCAACCGTCTCAAGGCGGCTTCAAAAACGTGGCCAATACAGCACTCGTATGGCATCGCAATCGCCTGTTGGCGCTTTGGGAAGGGGGGGAACCACACGCGATTGATGTGCCTGGGCTAGAGACAGTTGGTGCCTACACCTTCAACGGCAAGCTGGCCTCTCCCGTGACGGCCCATCCTAAAGTGGATCCGGTGACCGGGGAAATGATGTTCTTTGGGTATTCGCTAGCCCAACCGCCCTACGTCAAATATAGTGTCGTGTCGGCTGAGGGAGAACTGTTGCGAACAGTCCCGATCGATCTGCCGGTTGGGGTGATGATGCATGACTTCGCCATTACAGAGCACTACACCCTTTTCATGGATTTGCCCCTCACCTTCCGCTTGGAGCGGTTGCAGCGGGGAGAAGCGGCCTTTGCCTTCGAGCGCGATCGCCCCAGTCGATTTGGAATTCTGCCTCGCCATGGCGACAACAGGTCGATTCGCTGGTTTGAAGCACCCAGCTGCTATGTCTTCCACACCCTAAATGCCTATGAGGATGGGGATGACATTGTTCTGATGGCTTGTCGTACAGGTAATACCAACGTTTTGGGGGCGTCTCCTGATGCCCACGAGGGAGACAATCACCAGGTTGGCAGCGACGTGCCCTTGCTCTACCAGTGGCGATTTAACCTGAAGACAGGGGCTGTGCAAGAACAGGCTCTCGACGATCGCGCCTGCGAGTTTCCTCGCATCAATGAGCAGTATTTGGGTAGGCAGTCCCGCTATGGCTATGCTGGCAAGAGTGCGCCTACCACAGTGCCGAAGTTTGATGGGTTACTGAAGTTTGATTTGGACAATGGGAGCGTTCAGGTTCATTCGTTTGGAACCGGACGCTATGGCGGCGAAGGGGTCTTCGTACCGCGGCCAAACGCAACTGTCGAGGATGATGGCTGGTTGATGACCTTTGTGCACGACGAAGCTCAGGATGTATCTGAGTTAGTCATTGTCAGCACGCAGGCCATGACGGATGGGCCCGTTGCCCGCATTCAGATGCCGCAGCGGGTTCCCTATGGCTTTCATGGCACTTGGCTCTCACTGCCCTAGTACCAATGAGCTGGTTTCGGCTCAAGCCTGCCGCATCCAGCTCAGCAAAAACAGAGCCCCCAAGCAGGCTTCTGCCACCACACCGCCAATATTTTTAAGGGTGACGCTGCGGTCAACGATGCTCGATATCAACCGCACGGCCGCAGCCACTAACGAAGCTACCCCGAGGACGGTAAAGGCATCGGTAGACTGCAACCACAAACAGGCGGCTCCTAGCCCCAAAAAGAAACTACCCAGGGTCGAGCGAATCTCAGAAATCCCCACCGGAGCGATGGGACCGAGACCCACGAAGGCCGCCATTGTTTTGGGAAAGAGCAAGGCTGCTCCCCCTAGCAGCATCAAGAGGACTGCCGCTAGATTGGGCGCAATCTGAAGAGAAGTTTCCATAGACATTACGGAATCACTATTTCCTCTATTGGAGGCGATCGGGATTGGGGCAGGGTACTGTCGGTTGGTAGACTTCCTGCTGCCTCTGGCGCTCCTATCTCTCAATCTGTTGGGCAAAGGACAGCAAGTGATCCACAACAACCTGAGGTTGATCAAAGTGGGGAACGTGCCCCGCTCCCTCAACCCAGATCAGCCGACTGCCTTGAATTGCTTGCTCAAACCGAGTAGCATCTGCCGTTCCTAAGACATCATCGGCTGTTCCCCACAAAATTAGGGTGGGATGCGTGACTTGAGCGATCGCATTGCTCAAGTTCGCGTAACCCCCACTCTGGGTAAAAGATGCGATCGCATCCCTCCACCCCGGCATCTCCTGATGCAGCAGCGAGCAGCGCAGGGCGTCTATCAGGCTTGCATCCAATATCGGTAAGACTGAGGCCGCCGCCAAAGCGGCATGTTTGCGAAAATACAACCAGTTTGTGCCCAGTTCGATTAGCGGATGAGGAAGAAACTGCCCAACGGGAAAGCTGCCAGAAAAGCCGACGCTATCCATGAGAACGAGCGATCGCACCCAGCCCGGATGATGCAAGGCAAAGTCAATCGCGACTGCCCCTCCCAAAGAGGCTCCCACCAAAGTTACAGGTTGCCCGATCCAAGCTTCTACAACGCTAAGCAGATGTTGCCGGATTGTCTGGGGATTGACCGCCAGCGTAGCTGTGTATTCAGTAAATCCTGAACCCAACAAGTCAATCGCCCAGGTTTCGTGACGATGCGCCAGTAAGGGAAACACCCGCCGAAATTCCAGCAGAGAACTATCAAATCCGTGCAGCAGCAGAATAGGAACCGTGCCTAGTACAGGAGCTAATGAATTAGGACTGTAATGGGCATAAGCAGTTGCAATCGCCGTCGTACTTTGCCCAACTGCTACTTGAACAAGATGACGCTGAATTCGTTGCAGCAGGGCGATCGCGTCCCCATCTTGAATCTCACAACTGGAGGACGGTAGAAAATGAGCAACCACGTGTCCCAACCCAGAATGGGTAACCTTGCCAATACCAAGCCCTAAATGGCGAAGTTGCTACATCCTATAACTCATCGTTGAACAAATGCCGTAAGCACAGCACCAAGGCAAAGCAACAGGTTTGAGCCATGCTTGAAGATACCGCCCAATCACTAAAAGTTGAACTAGACGATATGGGCACCGTTCTAGATGCAGCGTTCAGATTTAAGCCGGTCAAGCTGGCCTTAGTTGCCACTAGGGAAAACAGCAGCCCGTTCAAGGTGCACAAAGCCACAAGCTGCAGCCGGGAATATCTAACCAGCTCAGAGAGGGCCAAGCTAATCGACGCGGCCAAGGCCAGCTGTTTTCCCAAGACGCTTCAGACAATTTCACGGTAAAATTCATCGCCGATCTGACGGGACCTCAACGCAAACGGAATGACACATTGACACAGAGTGTTGAGGGTTAAGCAGCTCGTTACTGGTGACAGCCCAAAGCTTCTTAACGCCTTTGACATTGCCTAGAACTAAGTTGCTGTGCTGAGTGTACCACTCTGCATTCGGGATCCGAATTAGCAGAAAATTTAGCTGTTTCATATGCTACTCAGCAGTAAACCAGTAACTACACGTAATTTACTCAAAATAAATTCCTTAGGTTAAGAAAATATGGGGTTGATTTAACTGCTTTTTTACCTGAAGAATCCCCATTTAGTGAAAAAATACTTTCGTTGATGAATTTGGTTCTTGTTGGTTAAGAAAAGCGTTTTATGCTGAATTTTTTATCATTGCCAGATCTTAAAAAGATGGTAGAAAAGTTACTGGCAGCAGCAGTTCTTGCTTTTTTCCTTGAAGCGTTTTCGCTTGGCAAACCTGTTCAGGCAGAGCCGGATTCCATGACTGTAACGGTAGAGGTTTATGGCACGCCTACACGGGGTGACTTGGATAGGCAAGCTGAATCTGCAGCAGCCGATGAAATTACGAAAGCCTTTACTCAAAATTCGGAGTTAAGCTCAGTCCAGATCAACGTTTTAGGTCAACTCAACGGACGAGTGGTGCCAATTTTTAGTCTTAATGTTTCCCGAGAACAGTGGTCGAGCAATCGCCGGACTGCTCTTCAAACTGCTCAATACTATTATTCTTCGTACAGTTTACTGGGGTTAGACTCGACCGATGAAGGCCGAACCTCAACAACCCTAGCCCAGGCCCTACCATCGTCATTGGTGAGCCGGGATCCGTCTGTTCAAGCGGGTGAGGCGTTTCGTCAAGGTCGTTTGAGCTCCGAGGAATACGATCAATTAATAAATGCTCTCGACTAAATCGCTATATTTCACCGCCCTCAGGTAAACTACAGGCAAGCCTGCGCCTTATTGGATAAGGCTCTGATAGTCAATAACTCTCAGCATCGTCAGGAGTTAGTTCGTAAATGCTACTCCTAGCAGCCTTAGAGAATAACATCCTTCACATTTTCTACAGTTTGAATTCACATTAATTTTACAATTTATTAATTTTTATTTGGCTTTTAAAGAAGTGAAAGCCGAACATCGTGAGCTCAATTATTTAATTAATCAAAAAATTTTGATTAACCAGATTTTAACTTTAATACGGTTGCAATGAGTACTTTGATGGGTCAGTATTGCTTACAGAAAAACCCGCTCAAGCTAGCCATTAACTGGAGTGGTTGTCCTGTTATGGTTGAATTTATCTCATCCATAAAAAGGGATTGATAAATTTTGGTCAAAGGAGTTATTTAGTCAGCTTTAGGGGTAACTCTAGAGTAATTTTCTTTGCCTTTGGCTCTGCAACGGTCTGTAAGATTTAATGATTTAAAGAGGAGCAAGGGTACGATGTCTAATTTCTCACGGCGTCAGTTTGTCATGCTGATGTCTGCAGCGGCGGCAGGTACAGCAGTGGCTCCCATGGGCTTGCTGAATGCTCGTCGGGCTATGGCCCAAGGAACCTGTAATACCGCTAGTTTTACAGTGCCGGGGTTCGGCACCCCCGTTCCTAAGTTGCCCAACAACACCAAGAGTTTGGGGAGCCTGGCTGATACTCCCTTGATTACCCTGCCTGAAAAGTTTCAATACACCGCTATCTCCATTCAAGGGCAGACAATGTCCGACGGTGCGATTGTGCCTGGAAACCACGATGGCATGGCCGCTTTTCAGGGGCGCAATGGCAACTATATTCTGGTGCGCAACCATGAGCGGAATCCTGGGGGGGGTGGCACCGTTGCGCCAAATGGTAAGCAATATGACCCTTACACAGGTAGCGCTTTCAACAGCGGCGGCGGCGGCACCACCACGGTCGAAGTTGATCGCGATGGTCAAGTAGTCCGGCACTATGTTTCCCTAAGTGGTACCATCCGCAACTGTGCCGGTGGCCCTACTCCTTGGGGATCCTGGATTTCCTCTGAGGAAAATGTAGCCACTCCGGCTACCGACCCGCGGGTGACCAAAAAGCACGGCTACAACTTCGAGGTTCCTTCTCAGTTGGGCCAAGCGGTTGACGCTATCCCCCTAGTGGCCATGGGCCGCATGAACCATGAAGCGGTTTCAGTTGATCCTCAGACTGGATATATCTTTGAAACCGAAGACCGGGGTGATAGCGCCTACTACAAGTTTGTTCCTAAGGTGCGGAAACCCAATGGCTTTGGCGATCTGCAGCAAGGGGGTGACCTCTACGCCATGGTAATTAAGCCAGGGCAGCGTTCTGACTGTACCGGAGCCTTAATTCCCACCGGCGGGACGAATGACCGGGGCGGAAGCTTTAGCGGAGTTGATACCCGTGGCCTAGGCGCAAATGGTTCCGGCAGCCTGCTACCTTTCCTGGGACAGCCCCTCAGCGTAGAGTGGGTCAAGCTAGATGATGTTGACCCAGAGGGAGATACCCTGCGCTATGAAGCGCTGGCTAAAGGAGCTGCTGCGTGGTATCGGGGTGAAGGTGCCTGGTATCACCAGGGCAAGCATTACTGGGTTTGCAGTAATGCTGGAGATAAGGGCGAAGGGCAGGTGTGGGCCTATGACCCTACCACTGAAACGGTCACCCTGGTAGTTGAGTCGACGAGTGAAAACCTCCTGGACGGCCCTGACAACATCACGGTTGCTCGAGATGGCACCCTCTACCTCTGTGAAGACGGCAGCGGTGGCCAACCAGGCGCGCCTAACTTCAGCCAGCGGGTGGTTGGAGTGGATGCTAGCGGTGGTTTGTTTGAGTTCTGTCGCAACATCATTCCCGGCAGCACTGCCGAGTTTGCAGGTGCTTGCTTCTCTCAGAATGGCAAGTATATGTACGTCAATGCCCAGGGATCTGGCATTACCTACTGTATTTGGCGAACGGATAATCGCTCGATCGCCTTAAATGGTGCGACTGCTTAACTGGTGTTGAGTCAATCACCCTAGTTCTGACGTAACCCCTCCAGCCAGCTTTTGGTTTTTGCCCGAGCTGGCTGGTTACTTTACCCTTTGGTTATTCCTCCAACCGTCATTCAAAATAAGGATGAGAAGCGGTTTCTGTTCTGGCAGTTGGTGGGGCTGGATCAGTTTTTCATCATCCTTATATTTAGGAGCCCGATGCTATGCAAACCGTACCTTGGCCAGTTTCTGCTTGGAAACAACTCAAACAGGGAAAAATTTCTTGTGAAGAGGCTCTTAGCCTTGTGCGCGATGACGAGGGCATCCTCAAGCTAGACCTGCTGGACGAAGAGGTTTGCAGTCGCTTCTTTCAGTATTGCCAGGGGCAAAAACTGCCCCCTGTGGTGCCGCTGCTACTGTGGCAAAGCTGCTTTTACCTGGGCAGCCCGGTTGACGTTTCCGCCGAGGCCTTGGAGACGATTAGCGATCGCACCCTGACAACCATTAAAGTCCTACCCATTTCAGCCAAGAGCTATCGGGCTTGGTACCATACTCGCACCGCTGATCTGAGCCGCATTACCTCTAGCCGTCTGCTGGACCCAATCACCGGCCAGCAATCGACCGATGATATTGGCGAGACCACTGAGCTATTTCTGTCCAAGGCAGAGGGGCAAATTGAGCGGATCAAGGCCATCATTTCCAGCGCCCTGCAGCACCAAGCCAGCGATATTCACCTGGAACCGACCCTAGAAGGGCTGCGGGTGCGGTACCGGATTGATGGGGTACTGCGCGATATTACCCTGCTGCCAGGGGAAATCAGCCGCCGGGTGATCGTAGCCCTGAAGGTGATGGCCAACATGGATATTGCCGACAGCCGCCGGCCCCAGGATGGCCGCATTGGGGAAAAATACCAGGTCGACAACGAAGCCGACCAGAGTATGGACATGCGAGTCAGCACCTTACCCTGCGTTTGTGGTGAAAAAGCCGTAGTGCGCCTGCTGCCCCGCGAAAACCCCTTTACCACCATTGACAAGCTAGGGTTTTCGCCCAAAGCGCTGAAGATTTACAAAACCTGGCTAGAACAGCCCCAGGGCATCATTGTCTTCACCGGCCCGACCGGCTCCGGTAAAACTAGTACTCTCTATACCAGCTTGCAGGCGATCGCCACTGAGCATGTCAACGTGGTCACGGTAGAAGACCCAGTAGAATATGTGCTGCCCCGCATTACCCAGACCCAAGTGAACGAAGCGGCAGGTATGTCCTTCGCGGCGGGGCTGCGATCCATCCTGCGGCAGGATCCAGACATCATTATGGTGGGGGAAGTGCGGGACCACGAAACCGCAGAAACCGCCATTCGGGCTGCCCTCACCGGCCACCTGGTGTTCACCACTCTGCACACCAATGATGCGGCCGGGGCAATTCCCCGGATTAAAGATATTGGGCCAGATCCAGGGTTGATCAGCGACGCCCTTCTAGGGGTGGTCGCTCAACGCCTGGTGCGGCGCATCTGCCCTCACTGCGCTGAACCCACCCAACCCAACCCAGAACTCCTGGCCATACTGCAACTGGATGCCGCTCAAATCAAAAAAGGCAACTGGCGACGAGGGCGGGGGTGCCCGGCCTGCTTCCAATCCGGCTATTCAGGGCGGGAGGCAGTAGTCGAGATGCTGGAGGTGGATGATCGCATTCGCGAGTTGATCTACGATGGCACCATGACTCAACTGCGCCGCCACCTCAGCAAGAGCGACTCCATCTCATTTCGAACATCGGCCATTGAGAAAGTCATGGCTGGCATCACAACTGTAGAGGAAGTACTGCGGGTATTGCCCAGAAATGCTCTAAAACTGACTAGTGTTGGAGAACCAGAACCGCTGCATCTGGTGCAACGATTGGGATAATACAAAACTTGCTGTAAAAACTGCTCAAGTCAGGTTAGGCAGGGGAATTCAACATGGTGCTGCTTGCCTTTGATTAACCAACAAGGTCCACGCGCGAGCTGCTGATTAGGGGTGACCACAAATGGGCTTAAATAGGCCCCCTGAGCGGCTGCCCGTGTCTCAGAGCAGCATCACAATCTCCTTGACAGCTCTTTCGTGAAACGGTCTAAATTTGTCCAACACTGCAGCTGTTTTGGACAATTACCACTTAACTACGTCAGATTTTTCTGTAAATAGAAGTGTGAGATTAAGCCAGAACAACTAGTCGCACAAGCTAGCAACTAAGCGCATTTTGATCATTTTAAGCGAAGCTATGCTTAGTTGTGAGGATGGCTAGCAGTGCCCCAGAAAAACGAGGCAGAGCATCAACGGGAGCATACCGAGCCCTTGAGCTTTACCAGGACCGGCTACGGCTGGATGAACCAGGAGATGAACATAGTGACTGAAAACCAGCAGAGAGATAGTGCGCAGTCCAATAAGAACAACACTATTCACCAGTAATCGTTTTTTAACCAAGCTCAGAAACCTTACAGAGCAAGCTTTATAGGGTCATCGTCTTAACAAGCCACGTACGTCCTCAAATAGCTAGCGTTATTGATTTGGGGTATGAAGCAAGGGCTAGACGCATTGAGGACTCATTTAGATTTCCACAAATTCATACTACTATTCAGCATCACTCCCGAGTAGTTCGTAGCTCATGGAAGAAAACGATTGAGATAATTTGCCAGTTCGAAGACATTGGGTTTTTCGAACAGATTAAAGTGATTTCCTGACACAGAGTGAACTTTAATTCCTCCAGTTACCAATTTTTCCCATCCCAGAGTTTCATCTACAAACTGAGGGCTTAGATTAGCCTTTTCTGGGAGTTGGGTGGCCCTCAACAACAGCACTGACCCTGAATAGGGTTGGGGCTTGTAACTTCTGATAGCTCTTTCGCTAATAGCCATCATTCTCTCTAAAACTGCTTCCGAAGAGTGCGATCGCAAGTAACCTAGGGATAGCCATTTCTGGTGAACTCTCCGCACCCCAGCGCTCAGTTTGCCCCTTAATTGGCCCAAAATTGTAGGAGTGCTGAAGTCAAACCAGGACTTAGTGAGGCAGTAAGTATCAATCAGTGTCAGCAATCCTATTGTCTGGCCTTCTTGCACCAGCTGTTGGGCCATCTCATAGGCCACCAAACCGCCAAACGAATAACCACACAAAAAGTATGGCCCTGTAGGTTGAAGTGTCTGTAGCTCTCGAATATAGCGACGGGCCATAGCTTCAACCCGGTAATCTACATCTTCGCTACTGCTCAAACCTCGGGCTTGTAATCCATAGATTGGCTGTTCGCGGTTTAACTGCTGAGCCAATGTATAGTAATCAAGCACACTTCCAGTTCTAGTATGCACGCAAAACAGCGGCGATTTTGATCCGTAGGGTTGAATAGCTACTAGAGACTGCTTAGAGTTATCCTCTGATGTCTCCTGCAAAGCTTTAGCCAATGCTTCAATGGTGGGCAACTGGAAAAAATTGCCCAGAGAGGGCGATCGGCCAAAGACATCTTCGACCTTAATCAACATACTGGCAGCGAGTAAAGAGTTTCCGCCTAGCTCAAAGAAGCTATCAGTTATTCCAATAGGCCCAAGTTGAAGCTCCTGTTCCCAGATCTGGGCTAGCCTGAGCTCTGTTTCATTTCTAGGCGAAACAACGTCATTCTCAAAAGCCTGGCGGTCTAAACTGGGTTCAGGTAGCTTCTTCTTATCAATTTTGCCGTTGGCATTTAGTGGCAGCTCATCCAGGAAAATGAAATGTGCAGGCACCATATAGTCGGGCAACCTACCTCTTAAGAAGTTGTTAAGCTCTTGGGCTGTAGAGCGACCGGAACCGGCAGTTACGATATAGGCTGCCAAACAGGAATTCTCTATATCAGATTGAGAGGCCAAAACAACACATTCAGCAACGCTGCGATGCTGGGTCAAAGCTACTTCAATTTCCTGAAGTTCGATGCGAAATCCACGTATCTTTACCTGAGAATCTAAACGTCCTAGAAACTCGAGATTTCCGTCGAATCGGTAGCGGACTAAGTCGCCTGTCTTGTAGAGCCGAGTTTCAGTATCGGAGGAGTGAGGGTGGGGTATAAAGCGTTCTGCGGTTAGGTCAGGTCGTTTGAGGTAGCCCCTCGCTAACCCCCGCCCTCCAATGTAAAGTTCTCCCGAATCTCCCGTTGCCACAGGCTGCAGGTGCTCATCTAAGACGTAGGCCTCAGCATTTGCAATTGGACGACCAATTGGAGCGATCGCAGTCTCTAGACCAGGTTGGCAAGTCCAACAAGTAGCGTCAATAGAGGCTTCAGTTGGGCCATAAACATTGTGTAATTGTGTTGTTGCTCCAAACTTGTTTATAAAGAGATCTTGGAGAGTGGTAGGTAGCGCCTCACCCCCGCAGAAGACGTGCCGGAGCGGCGTGCTCTGAGCACCTTTCGTTTGTTCTAGAAAAACCTTCAGCACTGAGGGCACCAATGCCAAGATCGTAACTTGCTCTCTTGCAATCAATTCGACTAGATAGGCAATATCCCGTTGCCCACCTGGCTTTGGCAAAACTATCTGTGCCCCACAGGATATCGGCCAAAATATTTGCCATACCGATGGGTCGAAGCTAAAGGAGATGTTTTGCAGTACCCGATCTGACGGTGTTAACGGGAAGGTGGTCTGCCGCCAAAATAGCTGATTACAAATGCCCTTGTGTGGGATCATCACCCCCTTTGGAGTTCCTGTAGACCCCGAGGTGTAGATGACGTAGGCTAGGTGATTAACATTGATCGGGAAATTTGGGTTTATGTGCTTCTGACGTCCAATCTTCTCCTGCTCAAGGTCTAGGCAAATGACATTGATATTCTCCTGGGGAAGGTTTTTTATCAGGTGGGAATAACTGACTACCAGTGAGACTCCAGATTCAGCCAAAATTGAAGCCGTGCGATCGCTTGGATAGTCGGGATCGAGCGGCAAGTAGGCACCTCCGGCTTTGAGGATGCCTAGCATGGCAATCACCATGGCTGGTGAGCGATCAATAAATAGCCCTACGACTGTGTCGGCAATTAGGCCCTGTTGATGAAGGTAATAGGCAAAACGGTTAGCTTGCTCGTTAACATGCTGGTAGGATAGGCACTGCTCCTCAGCTCTTATAGCAATGCTTCCGGGGCTATGTTCAGCCTGCATTTCGAAGAGTTGATGGAGCAATGTCGTTGAAGAGATGCTGTCCCACGCCTCAACCCAGTCACTGCAAAGGTTTTGTCCTGAATCGCTTTCTGCCGCTACTTCTTCAGAGGGCCAGACAGCCACGTCTTTGTTTTTTGACAGCATATTTTTGGGCGCACACATCAACTGAGAAAAACTATTAGAAATCTTGGTAGCGCAGCATTTAGGAATTAATAGCCATGTTCTCAATATGTTTTTTGGCTAGCTAGATCGGTTGTAAGTCTGCTTCGGAAAAATGCCATTCTTATAATCGATGCAAGTAAAGTTTCCTTGAAACTTGCTGAACTAAGCTTAGCCCTAACTTTATATAGAAAGGACCTAGGCTAGAGGCAAATCTAGATTAGCCTCAATGCCTAGACCTCTGAGAATAGAAACGCTCGATTGTAGTCAATAACTTTATTCTCAGCTGATTATTGGTGAAGTTTCCGTAATTTCCACGATGAAAGCAAATCCAAAATGGCGACGAAACGCCTAAATGGACGATAGGCACTACCTTGGTTCAAATTTTGATGTCGCTTTTTTCTGGAGTCTGTACAAATCAAAGTAGCTTGTCAACCGTTAGCCCTATGCTCCCTAGGCTCACCGTTAGTACTAGCTATTTGGTTGAGGGCACACAAAAGCCCATTGATGCTGTCTTCTAGCAATTAGTTCATCAAAAGTCTATCAAATCATAAATTAATAATTTCTGATTTCACCCGTTCGATATTTTCTTGGATCAAGGCTAAAACTCTTGTCCGTCTAGAAACTATATCGTTTAAGGCAACGTTGAAATTAATTCTACCTTTCTTTAACATCTTTCAAGGCTTTATCGTTTTGTCTTTTTTCTGGCTTTAACTATGCTCACAACATCCAAAAAAGCTGCGGATATCGTCTATAGAGAAAAAATTCAAGATTGGATAAAGGAGTTTTTGGGTAGCCCCCATCCTAAGTTAGGGCGGCCAGGAATTGTCTGTCCATTCGTGCCAAGAGCGCTGCGAATGGATACTATCAAA
Organism: Nodosilinea sp. FACHB-141; assembly: GCF_014696135.1. Classification (NCBI taxonomy): domain Bacteria; kingdom Bacillati; phylum Cyanobacteriota; class Cyanophyceae; order Nodosilineales; family Nodosilineaceae; genus Nodosilinea; species Nodosilinea sp. FACHB-141. The sequence continues at coordinate 96,582 of NZ_JACJPP010000025.1, forward strand.
AGCGTCGTTGTCCACACCGAAGGCCTGGAAGAGCCTCAAATTGCCGATCTGGTGAAAAGCTATCGAACGCAGTTTTTGACAATGGAGCCACAGCAGGGTGATCTAGCTATATACAAAGCAATTTTACTGATTTTCCCAGATATTTCAGGGCTGTTTGAGCAGACAGCTTTAATTGATCGAATTCAGCAGCAATTAAAGCCCTTCTTTGTAGAAGAAGGGCTGATGATTGGAGAATTTCATGAGCATAACGAAAGCCCAGGGCTACACAATCCAGACTTTCGGCCTCTGCGGAGCCCGATCCCTATGCTGGCGATTCGATTTATGACTGAGCTTGATCTACCCTTTCTTAGTCGCTCCAGCGATGATCCTCAGGTGAGAATGCGCTACCTCAACGCCTATCTGCAGCAGATATCGGCCATAAACAAAGATTCTAAAGCGCTTGCAACGGCTCATGCTGCACTCCAGATTGCTCAAAGCCAGGTAGCTAATGTAGCTCCCAATGCAAAGTTGATTGGAGAAAATTCTTCAGTGCCCTCGAGTCGCTGTCCTGTGTTTAAACTAAAGCACCTTTTGAATCAGCAATTGCACAAAATTGGCTTTTAGGCGTTGCTGATTTAAGCAGTGGACAAAGGAGCTAAGGCTTTAACTAAAGGCGGTTCACTTGGGTGAAGTTTTGCCCCACCATTCTCCCTGCCGGGATTACCTTCACCCCAACCGCGACTGCAAAGAACTCGGCATAGACTTTGAGACGTGAGAGTATATCGGGCTATGAGGCTGCCTGGTCTACTCAACGCCAGAAGCTGTGGGCGCTGACCCCCTCATGCCAAGCATCGAGCATGTATCCCTTATATCTAGAGCGGCAGCATGATTGCTGAGGTGGCCGCTTCTAATGACGTTGTGTCGCACCAAGAGTAGGTAGTCTGCCTAGGGACATCGTAGGCAGACAAAAAAGCTACCGCAATTTAACCACCGTGTTCATACAGGGTTTCTAGTCGTGGCATTCTCATGCCGGAATCTGATTCGGTCGGTTCCTCTGGAGCCAACAAAATTGCTCAAGCTAGTTGCCCCACGCCGCGACTGAATAGCACTGCAAACCACGTCGGATAAGGCATGTCAGAAACTTGAGAGGTGTGACGTTTATTAGAGGATTAGATCGCTCAGCCATCTGGTTTTGAGTTTGCTGCACTAACCCTTTGCCCAGAGTTAGACTTCATCCGCTTGGTGTGCAGCGTTGTCGCTTACGCAAAACCTACAGAACAATTGCAGTAACGCAAATTTCAATCCGCATCGTTGGAAATCCAAGAACCGCAACTCCTACCTCTGTCCATATTGGGGCGTAGTTGGGCATGTAACGACGAAACAGCCTGACCACACATCGTTAACCTCTGAGGAGACCTACCAACGTGGTAAGAATTGACGTGGACAACACGCTTCCAACCCGCACCGGCAGTCGTCAAGGTTCGCTCTACGTTCTGAAGTGCCTGAGCAATCTCATCCGCAAGTAATTCGGGAATTTGCAGATTGTCATCAATGCCGCCTTTTCGGATGTCTCCGCTCGATTGCCACTTTTTACCGCTTGCGAGTAATGCAATTCATTCAGCATATATTCGCCATAACCGGGGGTGCCAAGAAACTCGGGCTTATTCATGATGTTCCTCTGTTTAGGACGCTTGGCTATCTCTCCTGCTGCTGAGGCTGCGCTGCTGGGTTCATTCTTGGCTTCGACTAGGCATTGCGATCTCCCATGGATAGCGCATTAGATTGTTGTCTCGTTCAAGCGGTAAATCCGCCATCAATTTTGAGGTTCGCGCCCGTAACAAAAGCGGCTTCAGAACTGGCGAGATAAGAGACCATGCCAGCCACCTCGTCTCCTGTCCATAGCGACCGAGGGCAGTCAGCTTGTTCATTTCCACGGCAAAGTCACTGTCTGCGGGATTCATATCGGTGTCGATCGGACCCGGGCAGTCTCTAGTTATGCTATCTACAGTAATGCGACCCAGTGATGAAACGACTACCATCTCTACTGCTGCTATTAACGCCTGTGGTCTTGGCTTGCACCCCAGTGGGCAACCGGCTCCAAGCTACCTCATCACCGCTACTTAACGAGCCTACCTCGAACCCTGCGCTTCCGGTAATTGATCGATTTACCCTTGACGAACTGTTTGCTCAGGATGGGGGTGGCTGCGGCATGACTCTATGGCACCGGGATGATGGCCTGCGATCGCAGGAGTATCTCTTCTTTAACGGCCTGGCTCAACCCTCAGCCGATGCGGTTGCCCTAATGAAACTCAATGGCGAGTTTATCCGCTTCCGCCGCATTGCCGCATCGGGTGATGAGTTTTACGGGCAACAAACCCTACAAACTTTTGCCAGCCCAGATGACGCAATTAAGCTGCAAGTTAATGTCGCCCTAGGTGAACCAGGAGAAATTGAGTCGGTTTCTGTAGAGGGCACCCTGCAACTTCAGCAGAATGGAGAAATGATGGAAATTCCAGTTCTAGGTGACGCTGGTTGTTGATTTTTAGATTTGCACTAAGGCTTCGAGAGGGTAAGCAAAAAAGCTAGATTCGCGATCGCCTTCAAGGCGTGGGGCGCGTTAGCGGGCATCACAATAAACACCCCTGGCTCCAGAGCAATATCCTTGCCCTCTAATGTCAATACCCCTTTGCCCTCTAGGCACTGAACAACGGCATTACGGGGAGAAGTATGTTCTGAAATTTCGGTGTCTGCCGTCAAGCAAAAGAGCGTGTATTGACAGACTTGGTCTTGCAGGAGCACTTTGCTCAACTTACCTGCTTTAGGATACTCAATGTGCTCTTGCAGCTGGGTAAAGGTTGGCTGAAACGAAAGAATTGTGGTTGTCATAGTGACCTTAAAGAAAGAACATTAGCCCTTGAGTGAATCATTCAGTTTTTCAGCGCGGAGGATGATGTAACCTAGGTCGTCGCCGTACTCGGTAAACACCCGCCGCATCGCTAGAATGCGCTGCCGCATGAGTGGATGCACGAGCAAATTCCAGCCCAAGCTGAGCAGCGTACCTAGTCCTTCTTCTTGGGCAATGCGCAGCGGGTTGAGTAGGGCCATCGGGCCAGTTTGGTGCTGCTGCACGGTCAGATTTGCCGCCTCAGAGGCTGCCTGCCAGCCGACCTCACTCAATGGGGCTGTATTAACGCGAATGGTGGTAGCCAGTTCTCGATTAAGGGCTTCAATGCGGGCACCCTGAGCCAGCATTTCATGGCTGAGGAACTGTCCGCCGGGTTTGAGGCGATCGCCCACCCCCTGCAAAATTTTGGCCTTGCCAGGGCCCGACTGCATCGACAAAATTGCCTCGCCCAGCACGTAGTCAAACTGCTCGGAAATACGTTCTAGGTGAAAAATATCGCCTTCGCGAATGTCTACGCGATCGCTCAGGCCCGCTGCTTCTACACTGGTGCGGGCGCGGGCCACACTTTCATGATTTTTTTCGACCCCCACGACCTTGACGCCATAGCGTTGGGCCAGGGCGATGGCGCTGTAGCCAAAGCTGGCAGCCAGTTCTAGCACAGTATCACCGGGTTGAAAGTCAACCCAGGTGAACAGCGTTTCTGTAGCCCCGCGCCCACTGGGACGCAGGATCTTTTTACCCGCTGCGGCCAGCACCTCATGGCCAGGAGCGGTTTTGAGATTGAGCTGTTTTGCCGTCATAGCGTTGACCAGAAGGGGATGTCTCCACTGTGGCAGAGTGGGTTTGAGGTGTTCATGAGGTAGCTCATAAACGCTCCAAATGGTGGCGCTCAATTTGCCTGAAACTCTTATTTTGCCGGGCTTACAGAAGATCGAAACTCGCCCAGGCATGTGGCTTAGGAATCGGTATAGTTTAGTGAAGGCTCGCCGTTCTCTGAGTTAAACCCCACCATGCAGGTCGATGCCCAGCAGCTTCAGAAAATTGGCCTGTTTAAAGGCTTAGACCTGCCGCTGCTGTCGCAGCTCGCCACCCACAGCAGCCTCAACGCCTACGACACTGATGAAACCGTATTTCAAGAGGGTGATACCCTGCCTGCCTGCCTCTATCTGCTGGCAGCGGGTTCGCTGCGCCTAACTAAAGTCTCTGAGTCAGGTAAAGAGACGATCTTGCGGCTGCTGGGGGCCAATGAGATGTTTGCGGCTCCAGCGATGTTTGGCAATGGCCAGGCCCCGGCAACCGCCACGGCGATGGAGCCGATTGAGGTGCTGACCATCGAGCGAGAATCCTTGCTGAAGGGGTTTCAGGAAGCTCCAGAGCTAGCGCTGCACCTGCTGGGCATCCTCAACCAGCGGCTTCAGCACCTGCACAACCGGGTGCATGGCCTGGTGTCAGAACGGGCGATCGTGCGGTTGATTCATTACCTGGAGCATTTTGTCGCCAGCGCCGGTACGGAGGCGGTGCCAGAGGGCCAACGGCTGCGATCGCACCTCACCCACTACCAAATCGCCCGTAGTATTGGCATCACTTACGAAGAGTGTGTTCGCCTGTTTAAGCAGCTCAAGGGAGCGGTGGCCTACCAGCGGGGCGGCAAAATAACCATTCTTGACCCCGATAAACTCACTGCCATCGTGCAGAGCCAGGCCAACTAGTCCGTTCCTGTCAGATGTCCCTAGCATGGGAGGCCGATGGCAAAGGCGCAATCAACTCACAGCATCTTAGGTGAATTGCCTGCGATCGCGCCCTAGCTCCTTCTCGCCATAACTTCTCCCGCCGCAAGGAGAGCCTAGGCGATTTCTAAATCCTCTCTTAAACCTATGTACCAGTTGAATATCAGGCTGACAAGTTCAGAAAATCAATCCGAAATACTGGCATTTGGTAATAGGTTCGAAAACGCCCGCAGGGCTAGTTGGGAAATGCCATGAGACGGTTTTGCTATTTAGGCCTCGCTATATTGACAGCCCTGGTGATCGGGATCGCCAAAGGCGCAATCGGTTTGTTGCCAGTGCAGGCCGTTGTCAGCGCACCCGCTGAAATTCGGGGAGTTTGGCTAACCAATGTTGATAGCCAGGTGCTTTTCTCAGAGCAAGCGGTCAAAGACTCGCTGCAACAGCTGGCCAACAACCACTTCAACACCGTCTACCCAGCAGTGTGGAGCTGGGGCTACACGCTCTATCCCAGCCAGGTAGCAGAACGAGCGACGGGCTACAAGCAGGGTCTCTATCCCGACTTAGAAAACCAGGGGCGCAATGAGGCATTAGAAGCCGCCCAGGGCGATCGCGACATGCTGCTCGAAGTGATTCGAACCGCCAAAGATCGTGGCCTCAGCGTTATTCCTTGGTTTGAGTTTGGCTTCATGGCCCCGGCCAACTCGCCCCTGGCCCAGCGCCATCCTGACTGGCTGACCCAAAAGCAGGGAGTTCTACCCGCTGCGAGCCGAGAACAGGAGGGCAGACACCCTCGGGTATGGCTTAATCCATTTCACCCAGAGGTGCAACAGTTCATCCTCGACCTGGTTGCCGAGCTGATGGCTAACTACGAGGTAGACGGGCTCCAGCTGGATGATCACTTCAGCTTGCCGGTAGCCTTTGGCTACGACCCCTACACCATCAACCTCTATCGGCAGGAGCATCGCGGCCAAGCGCCACCAGCCAACCCCTACGACGCTGAATGGACCCGCTGGCGAGCCGACAAAATTACCGCGTTTGTCGACCGGGTGTTTTGGACGGTCAAAGCAAGACGACCCAACGCGGTGCTGTCGGTTTCGCCCAACCCGGCTGCCTTTGCCTATACGCACCATCTCCAAGACTGGCCCCGCTGGCGAGAAAAGGGATACATCGAAGAGCTCGTCGTCCAGATCTATCGGGATAACCTGGCTAGCTTTCGCAACGCCCTTCGCGATCGCGCCCTTCAGCAGGCTCATCGCCATATCCCTACTGGCGTTGGCATTCTAAGCGGTTTGAAGGATCGACCTGTGCCCATGGCGCTAATTCAACAGCAGGTGCAGACGGCCCGAGGTATGGGCTTTGCTGGCGTCTCGTTTTTCTTCTACGACACAATGTGGACGGTAGCTGAGGGTGAAACCAGTAGCGATCGCACCCAAGCCATGCAGCGCCTGTTTGTTACCCCCCGACAGCGCCCCAGCATTGCCCGCAGTCCCAGGCCAGCGGTGGCTGGAAGTTGAGCTAAGCGACAGATCGCAGATACAGTGCGATCTGTCGCCCAAGGTCGGAGTATAAAGGTCGGTAACATTAGGCTCCCCTCAATCCATCTAGAGCGATGATAGAGGGCAGCTGAGGCCTTCTATAAAGCGGTAGTCGCGATGGTTTTTGCTGAGCAGAGGTAGGTTAAATGCGATCGCAGTAGCCGCAGTTAAGGCCATGAGAATGAGTACCCATGGCTGGAAGAGCACATCGTCAACCCTATGGATTGGGCCGATACAGCCTCGCTTAGAGAGACCAGCGAATTACCACTGCAACGCGGAATCGGGGTTGGGGCTGAGGGGTACAGGCTTGCAAATAAACGCCAGGATGTAAATTTGGTCAGCCGCCGTAGAGGTGGTTTTCGTTTGGCTGGGTTCCTGCGAAACCTTGCTTGCCTGGGGCAGGGTGGGGCGCATGATGGCTTCCTGCTGGAGTCGCAAGAATGCCTTTGACGCAGCGGCCTGAGAAATTTCGGGGTTCCTATCCACTGGCCGTAGCGGTTTCCTCAAAGGTAGATCCGCCGGTTCGATAGTCTGTATCGGCCGGAGTTGAGCCGTATTCAACGAGTTGACCTTAAGCGACTGAGCGTCTGCCTTCAGGGGTTGAGTCACTGCCGATTGAGCGAAGTTTCCTTGGGCTAAGTTGGGTTGTGCTGTTTGAGCCAGGATGGGATAGGCCAGGTCAAGCGAGGTGACGGGGCTAGCGACCATCTTCATCATGACGGAGGGGCGATCCCAGTAACGTTTACCCTTAGGAAAATCAGTTGGGTCAATGAAAATATCAGGTTTAGGCCGTCTAGGGCGAATAACAACGGGCGTTGCCGGGGAAGATGGGCTAGGCGTTGTCGGGGTTGCGGGCGCAGGTGGTTGAACCCGGCGCTTTACTGTAATGTTGCGGGCAAATACCACTGCACTGACATAGGCAGGACATTGACCAGCAGGGGGTGTATTGCCGTTAGAGAGCCGCCGAGAGCGATCCATAAACCGCCAAAAACGGGCTTTAAACAGGTCAGAATCTAGCCAAGTTCGCACGATCGCAGCAGAGCTAAATTCTAGCGAAATTGACTCAATATCTGAGGCTCGAAGGTCGGCGGCAAGGCGCGATCGCAACTCGGCAGGAGCGGTTTTGACCATCGCGTCCACTTCGTCCCGGGTCAGGTTGAAGGTTTGCCAAGAACCCGATGCCAACGCATTCATCGGCGAAAAACTGCTGGGATAAAACTCTACTCCATCTACATCGGTCAGAGCATTTATACTGGGGTCAAACTTGCTGTTCCATTCTCCCCAGGTTCTATGGGGGTTTTTGGCCCCTAGGCGACTGCGTATCTCTTGAGATTGCTCTACCTCTTGCTTAAATCCCTCACTCAGCCAGCGGTTCTCTAAATCACGGAGTTGTTGCCGAAGTCGAGGTTCGTCTACTCTAAGCCATTGCTCCCTGAGAGCGAGATCAGTTGTAGTCTCGCCAGTGATTTTGACTGAGTTGTAATGTTCTTGAAGCACAAACCACTGATCTCGAAATTGATTGTAGGCCTTTACTGCTGGGCTCATCTCTGGCCAGCCGTCGGCACCAGCAATACTTAAAAACTGTACAGCTCGTTGGTATTGAGTTTCTTCTTGAGCCGTGCGGGTAGACTGGGCTAATTCGGTATCATGGCCACCTAAAACATCGCCATAAACATCCCAGAGATAATAGGCTTCTGTCGGCTGCCATGCCTGCCCGGTAGGGATTAAGTTGACCAGCAGTGAAAATTCTTTTAGTCGAGACACATTGAAATTTTGCACAAAACTCAGGTCATCCTGGGTATATTGCAGCGGTGTGAGGGGAAAACTGAGAAATGTATTGTTGCCCCCAAAAACACTTTGAGCTTTTTGCGTCAGGGCCAATTGAGCGATCGCGTCCATAATTTTTCCTTAATTAAGTTGAGCCTAAAACCATAAATTTTGGCAGGAAAAAGGGCTTTTCAAAGTAGCGAAAAAACTGGAAAAAGATTGAGATTTGAATTAAATTATTCACTCAAATCTCAACCTCAATACTCAAGATTTATCTATTCTTTCATCCCATCAATCCACACAAACTAGATCCACTTCTCGATGTTGGGTAATGGATTAGGAGACTTGGGTAGAACATGGCACTTAAAGCCAATTACCTGCATACCTGGCACCTTCATAGTTTGGCCATCAAAGGAATAGCCATGCTTGAAGGTAGTTTCGCCGAGGCTGGTGCTGCGTTTGTGAGAACCGCCCAGGTTAAAGGGACCGAGGGAGAGCGCACCACCACCGCTGGCCGACGACCGTTCGTACTCGGAGAGGTAGTCCGAGAAGCCGCTGCTTTGGCCGAGGGAAAGTTCCAAATCCTTGATCACCACCATCGATGTGGGGTAAGCCGGAATCAATCCCTTGGCAGGGTTGCCGCCATCGCTCACCATTTGCGATTTAGAATCGGGGTTATTTTGATCGAAGCGCCAGGTTTTGCTGTTGAGAAAGGCCGTCTTGAACCAGGGCCGAGTCACCATCACCTGAGCAATCTTGAACGAAAGCCGGAAGCGAGTACTATCAAATTTCACTTTCGACTCGTAGGATGAGCTAGCGTTGCTACCGCCGCCGCCACCACCCACGGTCAGAAAACCGAGGCTGAAGCCACCACCAGCTTTAGTGCTAGAGGATTGGGAGGCATACTTAGAGTTGCGATAGCGGTTGTAGCGGGCGGAGTTGAAGGTAAACTGCGTCCAGCCGGAGGCACGGGTGAAGTTACCAGGAACGACTGACGTAAAGTAAAAGTCACTACCTGAGGCCAAACTAGTGAGTTTCGCTTTTAACAGGTCATCGCGATATTGATCCTTCAGCAACGACATATCTCGCTGCATCACTTGATCGATAAAAGCGTTGATTTGCTCATAGTCATTCTTGTAGCCATTGGAAACCCAATCGGCCATCGCAGCCCGCACCCGATTGCGTAGGATATTGGCGTTCATCGCCCAGTAGTGCACATCTTCAGGACGGCTAGCTGCTAGGGCAGCGATGCGGCGGTTGTTATACTCCAAGGCAGCGGCTTCGTAGTTAGCCATTTTCTCCTGGTAGAGCTTCACAATTGGGCCGTCTTCGGTGATCTCCCGTTCGCGACCGAATAGATCTGTCTCTGTACGGGTGACGTTTAGAAGGCCTCGGAATTGTTCAATCCGTTGCTTAATATCAGCGGGTAATTCCGACTGCATTACCTGACTCATCCGCAGAACATATTCGTAGCGTTCAGAGAGTGTGCCCTCATTGTTCATTACGCTCAGACGAGTGAATTGCTCATTGTTAAGCTTGGCCAAATCGGGGACAAAATCGACCATGCGGGCAAAGCTTTCGGCCTGCATATAGAGCCGAGCGGTATCGGTTGCCCTTAATTGATCGAGAAGCTCTGGGGTGATTTCTGGAGCTTCAGTTTCAGTACCCAGATCTTCAACAGCAGATTTATTCACAAGACCGGTTAATCCTTGGCTAAGAAAGTCAAAATCATCAGCTTCAATGGGCATACCGGGTGATGTCCAGCTAAAGAAGTTGTCTTCTGAGGCAGGAACATTATTGTCACCGCTGGTTAGCACATCGTATAGGCTAGCCATAATCGAATTGGCTAAAGCACTCGGAGTTTCGAATGACATAATCAGGTCTCCTAATTTTAAAACACAGCTTTGGCAGTCTAGTTCTGTCAAACTTGTCAGTTCATCCTGGACTTAACCATTCAGAAATTTACAGTTTCAGTCATTAATTAGTTGACAAGAAGAAATGCTGCCGGTTAACTATATTTCTAAGTATGAGAATCTAATATTTGTTTGACATGACCCATGCGGGTACTTCTTGCCGACAAATTGAGAGGACGTTGGCAAGAAACGGCTTAACTGCTGCAACGCTCCTCGTTTCAATAACGCACAAGCTTTCTCTCAGGCGTTCTATCTCTCCGCTGTTCCCAGTCGGGATCTTTGTTTCGCGAATTAGTTAGTCAGCTAAGCACATGAACTGTAAGAGGCAAAGAGTACCTGTTCTGGCTAAGCGATTGAGCACTTAAGCACTTATCCTGAACCTCAACCCAAGCTCCGGTTGGGCGATCGGGATAATGCCTTGGTATATTGCCCGTGAAGTTGACGATGGGCCGCTGAACCCAGGCAATGCTTTAAGGAGCACCCATTAAATAACCCCCGGCGCACAGGGCACCGGGGGCGGTTTCGTTATATGGAGTTCGCTATAAATCGACTGTGTTAGAAGGAGTAGCTGCTGCCTTCCTTACAATGCCTTAGACTCAAGACCGTGGACAGAGTTCCTGGTCATGTTCATCAGAACTTGGTTTACACCCAAAGCCCCTCAACCTTTCGGTGAACTGTGATCCCCATCACTTACAGAACTTAAAAGACCTAAAAGGCTTAGCCTGGAATGAGTGTTGAACTAGGTAAAGGCTAAAATCGGCCTATCGACTCCCATAGACAGCAGCTGTGCATTGGCAATGGTCAACGCTTCTACTAACCTCTCCCCTACGCGGCAATGCCGCAGCTGCCGTTTCAACGCGCGCAGTCCCTACCTGGTCTGTGCAGTGCATCCAGCCGGGCCAGAGCAGCGGCGATGCCCTGACTTTGAGTCTCTCACTACCGTTGTCCAACGCCCTAGCGGCAACCTACCGCAGGCTTCAGTAATAGAGCCTGACTGGATGAGATTTTGGGGGCCGTCAGATGAGGAATGGTTAACCTTCTGGGGGGATGAGGACTTGAACGAGATTAATTAACTGATTAAACGATTGATTCACTAGCCGCTTAATCAGAAAGCTTTGCCAGCTTGTGCTCCCTGCTAAGAACATCTTGTCCAACCTGTTCCAGCGTTAAGGCGGTGCCGTTACCAATTTTGAGCGAATCCTACCGCCTGAACAGTCTGATCTCGCTCAGTAACTGCTCAAAGACCCTTACAATTTCGCCTTTCTCAATCTGACGTTTGCCACCCAAGAGCGAGAGCTAAAGAAGGCTCTGGCCGTCGCCCCGCTACTTAGTGGTATTGCGTTGTCACTGCCCATAAAGCAGGAGGTCAAACCCTGGTGGAGGGGTTCAACATAGAGGTAGCCAGTGGTGACTACTTTGGTTGGGGAGACTAGGCCGCGATCGCGGCCCGCGTTGACCAGCATTACCCCTGGCACGAAGTAGTAGACACCTGGCCAATCGCCCGCCCGATTGCAGCATAGACCTCCCTAGAGCTGTCCCCTACCACCGCACACCTCACCTACCCGCAACCATGACCGACAACACCGCCGACCTAGCCCGCGCACTGAAGCAGATTGAAGTCGCTACCATGGCGATCGCCGCAGCCAACCCGCCCAACTGGAAGCGCCCACTATCGGCCTACAAAGACGGCTGGGTAGCTGCGATCGGGGCAATCGAGGTAGCTCACGACAACCACGGCCCTACTGTCATTTGGTGGATGGGCCATCATTACACCCGCCGCAGTGGCAGTAACCCCAAATTTGGTGCGGCGATTTGGTTCAGCCGCAGTATGGGCAAGGGCGAAGATGGCGAGGCCAGCTACGTGAGGCTGATTACCTTCGCCGACGGCCCTACACCTACAGCAGAGCCGCTGCCTGACTACGTGGTGAAGGCCCTCGATCGCAGCAAATAGCGCTGCCACAGCGGCTCAGATGTGCGCCGCAATCGAGCTAAATTGTGAGGCTGCCGTGCTGCTGAAGGTGACCAGCGGTGGACCAAGCTGCAAGCCATCGACCCAGATGATAGCGATCGCATCCTCGACCTAGCCGACCACGCCGACTAATTTCTCAATAGCCGCAGCCCGCTCAGTGTCACGATTACCGTCGAGCCTTCGTGCCCCAGCACGCCCAGGGGCAACGTGAGGTCACCCGCAAAATTCGAAATCAGCAGAATCACGACAAACCCAAGGGCAAACACTATGTTTTGCTTAACTACGCTCTGAGCCCGGCGACCTAGCCGAATCGCGTGCTCTAGGTGCTCCAAGCGATCGGCCATCAGCACAACGTCTGCGGTTTCAAGCGCCGCGTCGCTGCCCGCGGTTCCCATCGCAATGCCCACCGATGCCTGGGCCAGGGCGGGCGCATCGTTAATGCCATCGCCGACCATCGCCACCGTTTGATACTGTTTCTGCAAGCGGCGAATCACGTCTACTTTGTCTTCGGGCAGCAGCTCGGCATGGAACTGATCGACCCCGGTCTGCTGAGCAATGCTTTGAGCCGTCCGGGCATTGTCCCCCGTTAGCATGACAATCTGCTCAACCCCCAGCCGCTTGAGTTGGGCGATCGCCCGCGCTGCAGTCGGGCGCACGGTGTCGGCAACAGCGATGATGCCCAATACCTCGCCGCCATAGGCTACCCACACCACCGTATTGCCCTCAGCTTCCCACTGCTGGCTGTGCTGAACCAAGGTTGGGGGAGGGCTCTTGGCCTGGGACTGGACAAAGGCCGCTTTACCAACCACCGCTGTTTTGCGATCAATTTCTCCGGTAATCCCCTGCCCAGTCTTGGCTTGGCCATTAACCGCCTCTGTCCAGCTCAGGTTTTGCTGGCGGACGGCCTGCACGATCGCTTCACCAATGGGATGCTCAGACAGGCTTTCCAAGGCAGCGGCAACTTGAAGTAATAGCTGCGTGGACGGCTCAACGGCCCGCATGCTGACTACCTCAATCCTGCCCGTGGTCAGCGTGCCGGTTTTGTCGAATGCGATCGCTCTCACCCGTCCCATGCGCTCCAGATGCGCTCCATTCTTAAACAAAATTCCGCGCCGCGCGCCGTTGGCAATGCCCGACAGCAGCGCGGGCATAATCGAGGCCATCAACGCACAGGGCGACGCCACGACCAAAAAAATCAAGGCCCGGTAAATGGTCTGCTCCCAGCTCCAGCCCAGTAAAAAGGGCGGCAGCACGCCCAGCAAAATTCCGGCCACCACGATGACTTTGGCATAGCCCCGCTCAAAGCGCTCGATAAACTGCTGGGAAGGTGGGGCCTCGGTTTGGGCCTGCTGCACCAGGCGAATGACTCGCTGAATTAGGCTGCTTTCGGGCGGCTGGTGAATTTTTAGCCGCAGGGCGCCGCTGCCGTTGATGGTGCCCGCAAAGACCTGGTCGCCGATCGTCTTTTCTACCGGAATGGATTCTCCGGTAATTGGTGCCTGGTTTAGGGTGCTAACCCCTTCAATCACCAACCCATCGGTCGGCACCAGCTCTCCCGGCTTGACCAGCACCTGCTCGCCAACAGCGATCGCTGAAATCGGCATAGTCTCTTCTCGCTCCCCTCGGATCACTCGCACCGTATCGGCAGTCAGGCTCATCAACCCGCGAATACTGCGCTCTGTTCGCTGCATGGCGTACCCTTCCAGCGCCCCACTGATGGCAAAAATCAGGATCAAAACCGCGCCATCCACAATCAGGAAATACTCTCGCCGCCACAGGCCCAGACTGGCCGCACCCAGAGCCGCCACGATCATCAGCAGGTCTACGTCTAGCTCTTTCTCCTTGAATAGGGTCGTTAACCCTTCCCGCGCACTCTCAAACCCGCCAATCACGTAGGCCGCCGTCAAAATCAAAATGGCCGCTCCAACCCAGCCCAGATGGAGCGATTGCCAGCCTAGGAGGACGAGAGCCGCACAGGTGAAGGCGGCGATCGCATCCGGGTGATCTTTAACCAGGCTAGACAGCCGGGGCGTGGATAGGTTGGCAGAAACCATACTGAGACCGTGAAGTAGAGACTCCCTCACCCTAAACATTGACATTAGTGTCAATGTCAATGTTTTGAGTAAGCTAGAGGGATGAAGGCTCCATACCTAACCATCAAAGAACTCACAGACGCGGTTGGCGGCGTCACCCCCCGCATGGTGAGGCACTACCACACCCTGGGGCTGCTGCCGCCCGTGCAGCGCTCCGAGGGCAACTACCGCCTCTACACCCAGCAAGACGTGCAGCGTCTTCAGCGCGTGATTGCCCTCAAGCAGCAGGGGTTTCAGCTCTCGCACATTCGCCAGCTACTCGACAGCCAGTCCGAAGAACTCACCAACCCCACATTGATGGCCCAGCTACAGCAGCAGTATCGCGCCGTGATTGAGCAAATCACCCGGCTGCGGCAGACGGCAACGGCGCTAGAGGGGCTGCTGGGGCGCGATCGCGATTGCCAGAGCACCCAGGCCGAGGTGTTGGCCCAGATCAAGCAGCTAGATGTGAATACCCAGGAGGAACTCGGCAAACTCGACCAGATCTGGTCAAATCTAGATGCCGAGACAACAGCGCACCCAGAAGCATTTCAAGAATCCCTACAGCGGCTGCTTCCTGACCTGTCTGACTACTCTGAAGTCACAGTTCATTTACTGCATCAGCTCGTGCTGGCCTGTGGCGACGTTAGCTTGATCAACTTTGTCAGCTTGAGCCCAAGTGCTGTTGCATCTGCTCGCAAAGTGCTCAAAGCAAAGTGTTGTATTGTGACAGACTTGCCAAGCGTCGCCGCCACCCTCGATCGCACTCGGTTAGCGCATTTGGAATGTCCGATCGCAACTCTGATTGATGATCCCCACATTACGGGCGTTAGTGAAGCAGAGCAAACGTTTTACAACCATCCAGCTTGGCAAGAACGGCTACGGCAGACGCCCAAGGGGTCTGTGCTGGTCATCGGATACGCCCCCTCAGTGCTGCTTGCGGCCTGCCAGCTGATTGAGCAGCAGCAAATCGAGCCCGCCCTCGTCATTGGCATGCCGATTGGGTTTAGCCATGCGCCAGCGGCAAAGCGGCGACTGGCGGCGACAAAAGTTGCTCACATCACGATTCAAGGCAGCTTCGGTGGTGGGCTTTTAGCATCAGTGACGTTAAATTCTCTAGTGGAAACGCTCATTGAAAAGCCAGATTGCCACTGTTACCTCACCCGTTCTTAGCCTTAATCCCTGTGTCGGTTAACCAATGAGTAATTCTCTGATTTTGACGCTGAAGTTAGACCAAACCACTTTCGAGCGAGCAAACACGTTACGCCAGCAGCACTTTCCCCCAGAGCGAAATGTCGTTCCGGCCCACGTTATTTTGTTTCATCAGTTGCCGGGCGATCGCGAATCGGCTATTTCCCACAGCTTAGAGGCCCTGTGCGCTCAGACAAAGCACTTTCCTTTTTCTTTGCCTTCGCCCCAGCTGCTTGGCAACGGCGTCGCCATCAGCGTCAGTTCTCCTGAGCTGATTCAGCTACACAAAGACCTAGCAACCGCCTGGGACGAATGGCTCATCCCCCAAGATCGCCAGGGCTACCGTCCGCACATCACCATTCAAAATAAGGTGGATTCCAATGCAGCCCGCCAGCTATATGAAGAACTGGAGGCACAATGGCAATCTATGACGGGTTGGGGAGAAGGCTTGTTGCTGTGGTACTACCAAAAAGGACCTTGGGAGTTAGCCCGGGAATTTTGCTTTGCCCAATAGCTCATATTCCAGGTTCCAAAAGGCGTAGCGGATGGGCGATACGCTATGAAACCACATACGCACAGTTAACTACGCTAGGAGCCGCAGCACTAGTGAGTATTGCGTGCCAAGACTGGCTTGAATTCGAGGCTGGTGAATGTATGGTTCTGGGAACTAACCCATTGGATTAGCGCCATCGGTTTGGTTTATAGTCTTGTCAACTCCGCAACAGCAGCAACAAGTTCATAAACATCAGTTGGTTTGGGGAGATACTTCTCAAAGCTTTCCGATCGAAAATTCTGTGATAAAAGCTTTAGACAGTCCTGTTGTTTAAGCAGCGTTGTCACCGCAATGGCACACAAAAATTTGTCTGGGTCGGTCTGCAAACTTCTTAGCTCGTGAACTAGGGCATAGCCATCTTGACCTGGAAGGCTGATATCACAGATCAAAACATCTGGATACCAGTTAGTTGCCTTATCAATTGCTTCGGTGGTCGAAGTAGTTGCGAAGACCTCTGCTTCTCTTCCTTGCAGCACAAAACTAAAGATGTCTAAAGTATCGACATCTCCATCAACTATCAAAACCCGTAGGCCCTTTAGGGAAGATAGATTGCCATCAAAATTGATGTGGTTGTTTTGACATTCTTCTACTAGCAAATCACCATGGTCTGCATCCATTTGCACTGCTTGAGGGCTAGCTAAATGCAACAAATAATCTAGATTTAGCCAGTCAGCACAGTTTGTTTCGTCGCCGTATCCGCATTGACGATATTCTGGCTGCATAATCACCCAAAACGAGATTGTGACCTAGGTAAGCCAGCTTTTCTAAGCTAAGGTCATCCTAAACCGCTCTAAACGGTCAAGTCGGTCGGGTTTTAAACATAGGGCAGGTTTTTTCTCCTATAGGGGACCTAGCAAATGGGCAAACTCCCTTTGAATAGCGCCATAGCATTCACAGGAACAGTTTTCTAAAGCTTCACCATCCAAAATCGTGACCCGACCACGGGTGTAGCGAATTACACTAGCCTGACTCAGGTTGCCAGCGGCTATCGTGACACTAGAACGGGGAACACCCAACATTTCCCCTATAAACTCTTGAGTCAGTATAAATGTATCGCTTTGCAAGCAGTCTCGCACTAGCAAGAGCCAGCGGGCCAGCCGCTCCTCAGTTGAGTGAAACCGATTACAAGCAACATACTGAGCTGCTTGGCTAAAAAGAGCCTGACAGTAGCGCAGCAGGATGCTTTGTAGCGGTCCACCGCGATCGAACTCAGCCTTTAACGCTGCGGCACTCATGCGCATAGCTTGGCCTGGAGCCTGCACATAGGCTCGATGGGCCTTGGTTTTACCGCCCAAAATAGCCATAATACCTGCCATTCCTTCCCGCCCTACTAGGCTAACCTCAATGGTAGAGCCATTTTCCATTGAGGTAACTAGGGAAATTAGTGAGTGGTGCGGAAAGTAAACATAGGAAATAAGTTCATCAACGTCGTAAATAGACTGATAGTTCGTCAGTGAAACCAGTTCTAAATGGGGAACTAGCCGTTCATATGCTTCCGTTGGTAAAACCGCAAGCAAATGATTTTTAGGGGGGTCGAATTTTTGAATGTTGGACATAATCTATCCTAGGGACAAGCCATGTTGAGAAAAACAACTACTGGCACTAGGAAGAAGGATTCAAATCTTATTCACAATGTCAAAAGAAATTAATCTAGCCGGGCAAGCCTTCTGGCGTTGCCTATCTGCACAATAACAAAAATTTAGCTAGCAATGGGGCTCCATTATGTCTTTGTAGCGTTAAGTTAGGTACACCTGTTGCTCTAAGCAAAAAATTGGACCTACTAACGATACCTAAAAGCTTAGCCAGTCCTTGTTTCCAGTCTGCTTGAGGGCCTGACAACTCTATAGAGTTAGTCCTACTGGCTTGGCGCAAGTCGAGATGCTGAAAATTTCTGAGTTCAAGTGTACTATTGAGTTAGTGCATTCAGACCTTTGATGGTCTATCGAGGCAACCATGGCCAATTTGCTGCTGATTGAAAGCCCTGGCAAGGTGAAGAAACTGGGGCAAATTTTGGGTTCGGGTTGGGTGATCAAGGCCAGCATGGGCCATGTGCGCGAACTTGCTAATGACGGCGAAGATGCCCTCGGCTTTGACCTAGGGACAGACTCTATTAACTGCCGCTATCAACCTCGTGATGACCGCGCCCAAAAGGTGTTGGCTGATCTGCGCCAGGCGGTCAAAGCCGCCGACTGTGTCTACATCGCCACAGACCCCGATCGCGAAGGCGAAACCATTGGCTGGCATTTGCAGCAGGCGCTCAACCTAAAGCACCCTCGGCGGGTGGTCTACAGCGAAATTACCTCTCAGGCGGTGAGAGCGGCGATCGCCCAGCCCCGCACCCTCAACCAGAGCCTAGTCGCCGCCGGACGCGCCCGCGACTGCCTCGATAAGCTGGTGGGCTACACCGGCAGTCGCCACGTGGTCTGGCCCCTAAACAACGGTGCAAAATCTATGGGTCGGGTGCAGAGCGCTACCCTGCATTTGCTCTGCGTCAGGGAGAGAGCCATTCAGGCCTTTGTCCCCCAAGACTACTGGAGCGTGTGGGTAACCTACGGCGAGGGGTTCAAAGCGTTTTATCGCACCAGCCCTAAGCCGCAGCGGCCACCAGCCAAAGATGCGGAGGATAAGGGCGCTGAGCAGGAGTCTGAGCGGGTGACTTCCCAAGAGCGGGCCGATCAGCTGGTGGCGATCGCCCAAGCCCATTCCCATCACGTTTTGCACATCGAAGGCAAACAGGCCACCCAGGCGCCCCCGCCACCCTTTGTCACCTCCACCTTGCAGCAGGCGGCTGGTTCTAAACTGCACTTCAGCCCCGAGCACACCATGAAGGTGGCCCAAGCGCTCTACGAAAAGGGCCATATCACCTACATGCGTACTGATTCGATCACCCTCTCGGCCCCCTTTTGCGAGTCGGTGCGCCAGTACCTAGAGCAGCACGACCCCACTAACTTGCCCCGTCAAACCACCCGACACCGGGCGGTTAAAGGCTCTCAGGAAGCCCACGAAGCGATTCGCCCCACCGATGTTAATCACCTACCCCAGCACCTCCAGCGAGAGCTCTCTGCCGAACAAGCTCGCCTTTATGAGCTGATTTGGAACCGGGCGGTGGCCTCGCAATGTGCTCCAGCGCGCCTGCGCAAAACTCGCATTGTCACCCAATCGGGCGACGCCTACTGGGAAGCCCGCGGCCAGGTGCTAGAGTTTGCCGGCTACACCCGCTACTGGAACAACCTCAGCGCCGATACAGTGCTGCCTGCCCTAACCCAGGGGCAACCCCTGCAACTCGAACAGGCCCAGGCGGACGCTAAACAGACTCAGCCGCCGCCCCGCTACAGCGAGCCGAAGCTGGTGAAGCTAATGGAGCAAAAAGGGATTGGTCGCCCCAGCACCTACGCCCCGACCATCAAAACCCTCAGGCAGCGGGAGTATGTGGATCTGCTTCAGGGCAAGCTACAGCCCACCGCGTTGGGACTGGAGCTTGATGGAGCCCTGGAGAAGCTCCTGCCGGACCTGATTCAGCCAGAGTTTACGGCCCAGATGGAGACGGCCCTAGATGCGATCGCCACCGGCGACCAGGAGTGGCAGGCCTACCTACTCAACTGGAACCGGAATTATTTTGCCCCGGCGATCGCCCAAGCCAAGTCCCAACTCCTTTCCCTGCCGACCTTTGCCGAGCATCCCCCGGCACCGGGAGGGAAGTCTTCTGAGCGATCGTCAGTCACTAAGGCCAAGCCTGCTAACGGTCAACCGACCAAAACCAAATGCCCCACCTGCGGCGAGGCGATGACCAAACTTCCCTCCCGTTCTAAGAAGATGAAAGCTAAGCACTTTCTCAAATGCTCAGGCCCCGGCTGCGGCACCGTCATGTTTTGGAATGCTAAGGCCAAACGCTATGAGCTGCCCCAAGCCCAGCGCCAGGCTCTCAGTTCAGACCTGTTTACCGACCATCCCTGCCCTGTCTGCGGTGCCCTACTTGAGCGCTACGCCTACACCAAAGACGGGCAGGACAAAGTCATGCTGCGCTGCTCGCTTCTAGAAAATCGCCGTGGCAAGTGTAAGGAAGTTGCCTTCTTTCAGAGCCAAGGGGAGTTTTGGTCGCCCAAATTCGGCACCTTGAAGCTATCGGCCCCTAGTCCTTAGGCGTTTTCTAAAAAGGGCATTACCAGCCAGCCATGCCAACCGTTGATACCTGAGCAATCAAGCAGGTATTAAAGAGGATGGAAGTTGCGTAAAATGGGTTTAACCCAGCTTGTGTCAGAAATAGTTATGTCAGCCTACTTATTTTGCTAGTTCTAAACTCGGCATCTGTTGCATAAATAGCATCGCCTTATTGACCAATTTAGGACCCGCCTTTTCAGGGGAACCGGTATCAAATGGAGGGGCGGGATTGTACTCCAGCAATAGTTGAACAATCTTGGCGGTTTCCTCACCGTAAAGGATACTTGCGATCGTCAAACCAAAATCAATCCCGGCTGTCACACCGCCACCCGTAATTCGATTGCGATCGACCACAACCCGCTCAGTACCTACCTCAACGCCCAATGCAGCGAGCTGCTCGCGAGCGGCCCAGTGAGTGGCCGCCCGATAGCCTTCGAGCAATCCTGCTTTCGCCAAAAGTATCGATCCGCCGCAGACTGAGGTGATAAATTTAGCAGTGCTCCCTTGTTCACGGAGAAATGCTAATATCTCTGGATCGTCTTCTATCGCTAGCATTTCTAGGCCGCCGCCGACACAGATCACATCCAAGCGCGGGCAATTTTCAAACGTAGTATCGGGCAAAACCATCATTCCATCATCGGTTTTTACTGGATCAAGTGTTTTCCAGATCCGATGAATTTTGACACCAGGTAGCCCGCTAAAAACTTGCTGTGGGCCAAGAATATCCAGCGAGGTCATACCAGGATAAAAGACCAAACCAATGGTGTAATTTTGCAAGTTAGTCATGAATTCATCTCCTTGTGGCGATCGCAATTGAATCTGTCCTTATACTAGGAATGGCGACCCATCGCGACTAGTCCTCGATCGAGTACTCTTTTCACCACCATGACCACTTCCTTGAAGCTCTTATTTGAAGGAATTCACCAAGCAGAGGATGAAGACAGCTTGCGATCGCAGCTTGCGCCACAACTTGGGGAGTACTTTGCGGCCAAGCGATCTGGAATCTTTTTCTTCGACCAGCTTTTAGTAGATCAAAAGTTTCAAACCGTTCTCAACCTTGCCCTGTCTCTCGAACACAACCCTGTAGCGCGTTACATCGCGGAACGCCACACACCCGTTCATGAAGGATTGGTGACAACACCCAAGGCCTGGAAATTAATCTGTCCACGTCCGGACCACCGGCATGTAATGGCAGGTCCGATTGTCGATCGTGGTCAACTCGTGGGTTCAGTGGGATGTACCCGCGAAAAATCAATGCCTGCTTTTGATACTCAAAATCTAGCCGATCTAAGTGCTGTCTGTTTGCACCTGTCTGCTTGGACTGCAAGTGTGAGACTTACACGCAGCACGACTCCACAACCTCAACATCAATCGCTTAACGCCAGCCGACTAACACCGCGTGAGTTACAAATTGCTGACTTGGTAGCTTTGGGGCGAACCAATGCAGAGATTGGGAATGAACTTTGGATTACCGAAAATTCTGTCAAGCAAGCTTTGAAGCGAATGTTCCGCAAGCTAGAGGTTTCGTCGCGTGCAGAACTGGTTGCACAAATCTCCGCCATGCAACCCCATTTTTCCAAGTAATAAGCTATCTCTATCTAGTTCGGTCAAACTTTCACCAGTAGTCTTTCGCTTATTTCTTCACCAATCAACTAACCGCATAACTTATTATTAGAAGGAAAATCGTTAGCCTAAGTATCCTGTAGTGGTGATTGCGAAGGAAAATTTGGTTGACCAGCCCTGCGAATCCGCAGCGATCGCACATTATCTTCAACCTTACTTCAAGGGTCACGCGTGCGCCCGTTTGTGGATCCCAAGTGACGAGCAGTCCATCGGCAGGTGTTCGCGGCGGTTAGGCTAGATGGCTTAGTTAGCGGCGTTTGCCTCCGCCCGATTCTGCTTCAGCTGCGCCAGTACATCCTCGTGGGTCATTCCTTCGTACTGGCCCTACCGCCAGCGCAATCAGCACCACTAGCAAAACTGCCTGCGAAATCCACCGTTCGGTTGTGGCTCCTCAATAACTTTGAGTGTTACCCCGTAGACGGAGCAATCAACCTGACGCAGCACTAAGAAGGGTGGCAAATGATAGACAACGAATTTCGCATTGTGCTAGAGGCCTACACCCAAGCGACAAATGACGGGGACATAGGTACTGCTGAGGCGCTGCTCAGAGAACTGGATGACTTAGTTGTGTCATCCCAATACGAGCGCGTCAAGACAGAAAAAATTAAGGAATGGACGGTGGGCTAGTGCCAACGGAGATGTCAAATAAAAACCCCCGCGGGCCAACGGTGCCGGTGGGGGTTAGTTCTCAGGATGCATCTACGATTCAGGATTTCTGCCCGTTACTTGCCTAGGATGCCCTTGTCAGCGAGGGCGATAGCAGGGGTAGGCTATTTGGCGTAAATGGAATTTCACCTCTGCCCCTAGCGATCGCCAGGGCTTGGTTTTAATTACCCTTGGTCAGAAGCCAGGGGATAAGCATCCCGGCTAGTTGCGCGCCCAGGCAACTGGTGCACGTGAAATGGATGGTTTTGGTCTTTGGCGGAGCTGAGGGAATGCAATTTTGGGCAACTGCACATCTTTATACTTGCCTAATTGCAGTCGAGAATTCCGGTTAGCCCAGCCAAGCTTACCTTCCCTGGGAAGAATCCGCTAACCGAGCACGTAAATACCCAATCTCCTTGAGGATAGAGGAACGGTTGTGGGCCAACTTCATCCACCGAGGTAGCCGAACGGCTATGCCATGATGATTGCCTTTACGCCCCTGCCGTTCCCGAATGTTGGCCTGCACATAAGCTTCTAGAAATTCCAGGTGAGGCTCGTTATAGGCCCACAAAACATGTCCACAACAGGGCACCTGCAGCCAAAGCGGCAAACCAAAAACCGGATCTACCGCACCTCCATGCTTTCGATACTCGGCCCACCAGCCGTCGGTCCACCAGGGCAGCGATTTTTGCTTAGCGCTTCGAGATGCCGTTTTAATATAGCCACAGTTAGGGCAGGCGATCCGCCACGTCAGACGCTCATCTAAACAACGAGAAAGGACCGCACCATCGCACCGAGGACATTGAACCCAAACGGCCTGCTCAAACTCAGATAAGGCGGTTGTGTAGTTTCTAAATCGGAGGTCCATAGAGCAACTCAACTAACCCACTCAAGTCTGCCCTGACTAGTCTTCTACGGCCTCGAAAGTCCCCAAAGGTTAACCCAGTTGTCAATCCTTGGACTTTGCGATCGCACCTAGCACACCCATACCTGGAAGCGCAGCAATACACGATGAGGTGGGGAGAAGGCATGTTGCTGTGATACTACCAAAAAGGAACGTGGGAACTAGCCCAAGCATTTTGCTTTGCCTTAGGGGAGCTATGAGTCCATCAAGAGCTATGCCAACAGCGCAGCGGAAAAATTCCACCGACTCCGGCAGCAGAACCTGGGAAATTAGGCCCTCACCGAGGGATCGGTTTGAATGGACCATC
This sequence comes from Nodosilinea sp. FACHB-141, assembly GCF_014696135.1. Lineage (NCBI taxonomy): Bacteria > Bacillati > Cyanobacteriota > Cyanophyceae > Nodosilineales > Nodosilineaceae > Nodosilinea > Nodosilinea sp. FACHB-141. Next base: position 119,830 of record NZ_JACJPP010000025.1, read on the forward strand.
GTTGTAACGTGAATTTCAGCGATCGCCGAACAGGCCATACTTAAGCCACTCGTAACCGCTCAATATCCTTCTTCGGTGGGGTACCAAACATGCGGGAATACTCGCGACTGAACTGAGAAGGGCTCTCATAACCCACCTGATACGCTGCGTAGGTCGCATCCGCATCTTCAGCCAACATCAAACGCCGGGCTTCCAATAACCTCAACTGCTTTTGATATTGCAATGGGCTCATTGAGGTCACGGCCTTAAAGTGCCGATGAAATGATGCAGAAGACATACTGGCTTGCTCTGCCAACTCATCAACACGCAATGACTTGGCAAACTCAGCTTTAATCTGTTTAATCACCGCTGCAATGCGCTGCATATGGCTACCGGAAGTCGCAATCTGCCAAACCGCCTCGCTCTGGCCGCCCATTAAAAGACGGTAATAGAGTTCGCGAATGATCATCGGTGCCAGGAATGGAATATCCTCGGGTGTATCCAAAAGCCGGGTAAGCCGAGTGGCACAATCAATCAACGAGGCACTCGCATCGCTGACGAACAAGCCTCTCACTGAACCCTCTTGCTTGTCCGAACGGCGCTGGATCTGATCGATGATATCCCAAAGCTGAGTCGCGTCTAGACTGAGCTTAAAGCAAAGATACGGCTTGTCCGGTGCCGCCTCAACAATAGTTCCATTGAGCGGCAGATCGACTGTAACAACGATATATTGAGCCGCACCATAGTGGTAGGTTTCCTTACCCAGTAAGGTTTCTTTTCTACCCTGGACAATGATGCAAAGTGTCGGCTCATACACCGAGCAGAGTGCGGTAGGAGCCACAGATTCTCGCATCAGCTCCAGTTGAGCGATCGCCGTCGAATGGATGCCGTTCCCCCTGCCCTCCGTGTGACGGGTCACTAATTGCGTTAGTTCTTGACACGCATCAATTGTAGTCGCGTGCGTTGGGGATTCATCTACCATACTGAGTTTTCCACTTAGGGGCATATTGTTAGACCTCCTTCCCATCGTTTCGCTGCACCTATTATAGAGGGTTCTTTTAAGCACTATTCTCTTGCTTGAGAAAATCAGGCAATGATCTGCGAGATTTATGTATTCAGAGCCTTTTGATCTGAACCTACTATAAATTCATGCTCGAAAGGCAATGAAAGGATAAGGCAATAAAAGAGGGCGACCGATGGCTCAGAAAACAGGACTTATTTTAGGTGCTTATCGTGGAATTGAAGCTGGAATCATAACCGCCATTCTGGCAATAGCGAATTGGTTAACGGCGACTGGCTACGAACAGAATACTTTGCATCGATTCGAGTCAAACCTCAACATACCGAAGCTCAGCGTAGACGTCACCGTTAAGGCTCAGATGTAGAGGGTACTGCGGATTTGTTTCGGCACTTCTAGTCTTTTACTGAACAAGCAATTACCACTGATAGCAGAGTTAAGCGCGCCATAGCAAAGCATGGTGAAGGTGGATTGTGTTGGTGTGAATCAATGGCTGTTCATGACACAGCTTATTGATTAATAGGAGTCTTTTTACTGTCTCTGGAAAATGCAAGGAATTAACTAATGTCACAAAATCAAGGAACTGCTCAATACGAGCAAAATGGACAAACTCATGTTCAAATAATGTCTCCAAAAGAGAGGCAGCATGGCTACGGAGAAGCGATCGAGATACTTGCCTCGAAGATCCGGGGTGAGCTAATCCTTCCTGGCCACCCTGCTTATGAAGCAGGGCGAAAAGTTTGGAATGGTAGCTTTGATCGCTATCCTGCTGCGATCGTTCGCTGCGTGGATGCGGAAGATGTCAGAACTGCCGTCAATATTGCACGTGAGCATGGAATGGCGCTCTCCGTGCGTAGCGGAGGACATAGTGCCGCCGGACATGGCACTAACACCGGTGGGCTGGTGATCGATCTCTCCCAGATGAAGACGATTACGATTGACTCGGTACACCACACAGCCCGTCTGGAACCCGGTCTGACCTGGGGTGAAGTTGCCGAAAAGCTCCAGCCCTTTGGATTGGCATTGACGGCAGGCGACGTTGCCTCCGTGGGTGTAGGTGGTTTGCTGCTCAGCGGCGGCATCGGTTGGATGGTCCGCGCCTATGGTTTAACCATCGATCGCATACAAGCCGTGGAACTGGTTACAGCTGATGGACAATTGGTGCGTGCCAGTGCGGATGAGCATACCGAACTGTTTTGGGGACTGCGCGGCGGCGGTGGCAACTTCGGCATTGCAACGGCTTTCGAGGTAAACCTGCACCCAGGTGGAACGGTTCTGGGCGGTGCCGTCTTTTATGAGGCAACCGAGGCAGAGCGTATCCTGCAAGAGTACACCCGTCTAGCAGCGGCAGCACCCGATGAACTTTCCACTGAAGTTTTGGTCATGCTGGCACCGCCTGCCCCCTTCATTCCCCCCGATAAACAGGGAACCCCAGTCGTCGGGATTATGGTCTGCTACACCGGTGACATCAGCGAGGGTGAGCAGGTTGTCGCTCCCCTCCGTCAGCTTGCCACCCCAATTGCCGACCTGATCGCGCCCATGCCCTATTCAGCTATGTTTGCGCTTACAGCGGTTGGTGAAATCCCTGGCTTTCAGCATCATTCGCGATCGCAATTCTTCGAGACCTTCTCAAACGGGATGATCCACGCGTTCGTTGAAGCATCTCAGTCCATCATGTCCCCCGAAACGCTGATTACCCTGCGAGTCCTGGGTGGCGCGATGAGCCGGGTCGCACCCGAGGCGACAGCCTTTGCTCACCGCGATAAACAGGGCATGGTGTTGGTCTCTCATTTCGCACCGCTGTCGGCCGATGCGGCCAGTCTCGATGCCCGCACCAAGCGAGTCTTTCGAGCGCTCTTACCCTACGCTAACGGGGCTTATGTGGGCTTTCTGGCAGACGAGGGAGAGCGGATTCATGAGGTCTACCCACCTGACACCTATGCACGACTCGTGGCGCTCAAGAACCAGTATGACCCCACCAATCTGTTTGATCGCAACCAGAATATCAAGCCCACCGCTACCCAAGCGATGCTTGTTACCTCAGTGAATTCGTAGCGCTACCTTTACCCCTAAACAATCTAAAACAATGAGCACTCAATTCAATCAAAACAAAGCTGCAATTGTCGGACGAAGTGAGAACCTTGCTTGGTTCGATACAATGCTCGACGAGCAGATGGCTATTCGCGTCCATAGCAAAGATGTTGGAGGGGCTTTTACCATCATCGAAGTGGATGTTCCACCGTTCTCAGGTCCTCCACTGCACTATCACGAAGATAGAGAAGAGATCTTTGAAGTTCTTGAAGGCAAATTTCGCTTTCACTGCGCAGGCGAAGAGTTTGAGGCCGGACCCGGAACATCGGTGGTTGTACCCCGCAACACCGTACATGGATGGGTGAATCTTGGCCCCGGCAGGGCTCGGTTGCTTGGCACCTTCGTCCCTGGTGGTATTGACGAATTCTTCCCCCTAATCGGTCAAACGCCACCCGAAGGTTGGACAGATCTTGCCCGCCGGCACGACACATGGATCGTTGGAGCGCCCCTGTCTGTTCAAGCTCCATCTGCCAACGCTGCTGCTGAACCGGCATAGATTACACCCTTTAGGGCTCTCTATTTGCCATACCGGGTTCTCGTAACCGCTGAGCGTCGCGTCATCGACATCCTGCTCAGCGGTTAACTGCCCCTACTCTAAATGGGTCTTTTGAGCACCGCTCTCCTGCTTGAGACAATTAGGCAATGATCTGCAAGGTCTGTGTATTTATAACCCTTGCCCCAAAACCTACTATGAACCCATG